>JBGVDY010000030.1:0-2020 GCA_045119585.1 Acutalibacteraceae bacterium
GTAACACGTACTTTTTCCGTTTTAACAGCATCAAACTTAGCAATCATTTTTCGGCGGTAATTGTCTTTAATTTCAAATACCTTTATCCATTCATTACCGTCAAAACATTCAGCAGTTAAGTGTGTTGCAGTAAAATCGAAAGGAACAAACGCTCTTGTGGAGGATCTGGGATAAGCTTGGTCAGTTTCGGCAGTTATATGTATTTCACTAACCTTTTGGGGCTTTTCTAAAGTAAGGGTTATGCTTTGTGGCAAACCATCCTTACAATCAGAAATCCACGCATTAGCTTCTTCAGGCTTTGCCCTGTTAATACCATTTATAACGTTAGAAGCGTTTCCGCCGTTTTCTATATCTTCAGAGGTTGCTGTCACCTTAGCAGTTCTTGCTAAATCGTCAGGGTCCTCGTTAGAAATGCCGAATATTGTCTGGTCTTGCTTAATTAAAAGCTGTTGTAATTCTTTAATATGGTCGGTATAAATGTCACGTGGCAAACAACCATATTTTTTACATAGGTATGCCGCAACGCCTATTGCCTGACCTAAGGTATTGATTGTACTTTCAACGCGGGGTGAACCTAAACCAACGTGTGAGAATGAAGAACATCTAGAAGCTACAAAAAGGTTCTTTATATTGCAAGAATAGATACAACGATAAGGAATTGGGGTTATAGGTACTATTTGGTCAACAAGGAAAGGACCCTCCTCACCCGAGAATATACCTTTCGGATGGTGAACGTCAATTTTCCAACCTGAATAGCTTATAGCATCCGAAAATTCGGTTTTACCGTCAAAATCGTTTTGATTAAGAATGTAGTCACCTATCAGTCGACGGTTTTCTCGCTTAGACATACGAGTAGCCAAATAGAGCATATGTCTGTTTTCAAATTCGTGTTTGTTTTCGTACAAATTTATAAGCCAGTCATAATAACCAACAACAACACGAACAAACTCATCACGGGCAAATTCGCAATCATAAATATCATCAAAATCGTTGGAGTTTTCCATCCACCATTCAGTCATGTATTTAAGCTGTGGTTCACGATAAAGCTTTTCAGGCATCTTTACTGCCCAATCAGGAGCGTTAAACTCAACCTTATAATCTACTTCTTGTAAATAGAAGCTTAAGAATCTACCAACATCGGGTCTAATATCGCTAAGGCAGCCACTCATTGTAAGAGTATCGGCGGTTTCGGGAGCAAATTCTTCATTAAATTCGCGTTTTGCTTCACGACCTACACGATATTTAGCACCCGCGTAATAACCAAGCCAACCGTCGCCTGTACACTCGGCGAAAAGTTTACTTCTAAAGCTTATTTTTTCAAGAGTCATTGTGTTTACACATTCAATAGATTTTATAATGTCATCTTGACAATCGCAAGCTATACACATTTGATTTTCAAATAATGTGATATTTGGCTCAGCCTTAATTAGTTTTTCGATTGCACCCTGCCACGTTAAACCAAAGTTTTCACGAGTTCTCTTTACTTCATCCGATATACCTGTTTCGTGATATCCTAAATGATAAAGCGCGCCACCATCAAAACCAACGCCGCCTTCATCTGCTGCGTTACCGCCCACAAAAGGTCTGTCACCTATAAGGGCAACCTTAAGACCGTTTCTTGCAGCGCTAATTGCCGCACCAATACCACCGGGACCGGCACCTACTATTACATAGTCCCATTCTCCCATATCTTTAACTTTTGTATCTTCGTTTTTAATTATAGCCCTTTGCTTTAACATAACGTTAAGTTCAGGTGAAGGAGTAAAATCAAAATCATCAGTAATAATTATACTTGCAAAACGAGAAAGCCAACCTGTTTTATCGCAAACTTCCAGAGTATGAGTACCTTTTTCAAGATAAATATCGTCAGCAATTTCCCAATACCAATAAAGTGCCGGCATTTTTCCGCAGGTGTTTTTAAGCTCCTGTCCGTCAACCATTAAAGTAAACTTACCAGGTGCTTCGGGATATTTCCAGTTCTTAGTGCGAACATAAAATCTGTAATATCCGTTTTCTTCTA
>JBGVDY010000031.1:0-2324 GCA_045119585.1 Acutalibacteraceae bacterium
TGACTATAAGGTACATTATTCACATCATTATTAGCTTGCTTAAATTTTTTAGATAAATATATATAGCCTGAGCCAACAAAAATTGCAAAAGAAAGTAAACAAGTAATAAAGGTTTTTAAAAACAACTTAAATTTAATATTCAAAATATCACCTTTGTTATTATGCTTAAAAAAATAAAGGTTATCCCGAAAGATAACCTTTAAATAATTAATTTTCCATTAACGCTCTAAATTCATCGCCGCTAATTTTTTCTTTTTCGAATAATATCTTAGCTGTATCGTGAAGTTTTGAAGTAGCATCAGTCAAAATTTTAACTGCCTTTTGATACTGTGTCATAACAATACTTTCAATTTCTTCATCAATTATAGCTGCAGTTTTTTGTGAATAGTTAGGTGTTGATGAAATATCTCTACCTAAGAATACTTGGTCTTCATTCTTGCCGTAGGCTACAAGACCTAACTTATCACTCATACCATATCTTGTAACAATATCACGTGCAAGAGAGGTTGCACGTTCAATATCGTTAGAAGCACCTGTGCAAACGTCAGGTTGTGTTAACTGTTCTGCAGCACGACCTGCTAAAAGTGAACAAATTTGTTCTAACATTTGATTTTTAGAAACGTGACCATTGTCTTTTTCAGGCAAATACATTGTATAACCTGCTGCCATACCACGTTTAATAATTGAAATTTGGTGTACAGGGTCTTGAGTTGGCAAGAAATAAGAAACAATTGCATGACCCGCTTCATGATAAGCAGTAATCATTTTATCCTTATCAGAAACAATATGAGATTTCTTTTCTGCACCCATAATAACTTTAATGGTTGCTTCCTCAATTTCTTCCTGAGTAATAGCCTTTTTACCATGACGAACTGCCAATAATGCCGATTCATTTAAAAGATTTTCAAGGTCAGCACCGGTAAATCCTGAAGAATTTTTTGCAATAGTTTTAAGATTAACGTCAGGTCCTAAAGGCTTTCCGCGAGAATGAACCTTAAGTATTTCTTCACGACCCTTTACATCGGGATAATTAACCATAATTTGTCGGTCAAAGCGGCCGGGACGTAAAAGTGCTTTGTCAAGTATATCAGGACGGTTAGTTGCCGCCATAACTATAATACCTTCGTTAACACCGAAGCCATCCATTTCAACGAGGAGTTGGTTAAGGGTTTGCTCACGTTCGTCATGACCGCCGCCAAGACCTGCACCACGTTGACGACCAACAGCATCGATTTCATCAATAAATACTATAGCAGGAGCTTCCTTCTTTGCTTCTTGGAACAAATCTCTAACACGAGATGCACCAACACCAACATACATTTCCACAAAGTCTGAACCTGAAATTGAATAAAACGGAACGCCTGCTTCTCCTGCGACAGCACGTGCTAAAAGCGTTTTACCTGTACCGGGAGGTCCCATTAAAAGAACACCCTTAGGAATACGGGCACCCAATTCGTTAAACTTTTTAGGGTCTTTGAGGAAGTCAACAATTTCAACCATTTCTTCCTTTTCTTCTTCAGCACCCGCAACATCGGCAAAGGTTGTTTTCTTGCGATTATCAGCCTTTTTAGCGCGAGATTTACCAAAGTTCATTGTACGGTCTGCACCCATCATACCGCCCATTCGCTTCATAATGAAGAACCAGAATATCGCAATACCTGCAATAAGTAATATTGTAGGTAACAAATTACTTATCCACGCATTTTGGTTGCCGCGCTTATAGTTATATTTAATTATATTATCGGTACCCTTATTTTCTTCGTTAATTTTAGTAACAGCAGCATTAACGTCGTTATAGAAAATGCTAGGATCCGCAATGGTGAAACGATATTTAATATCTTCACCACGAACTTTGTAAATAAGTTCACCATTATAGAGATTTAATTCATATTCCGAAATCTCGTTAGATTTTACCATTTCAACAATTTCGTAATATTTCTTTTGCTTAGTGTTTTTATTGAGTCCCGAAACAAAAACTATAGATAAAATCAATATAATCGGAATTCCAATAAATAAAAGTGTGTTTTTTAATTTCTTTTTCAAGAGTATTCTCCTTAATTTATGAATATACTTCAGGTGCAAGCACAGCTACAAAAGGTAAATTTCTGTACTTTTCATTATAATCAAGACCGTAGCCAACAACAAATTCATCAGGTACAACCTTACCAACATAATCCGCTTCAATTTCAACCTTATGATTATTAGGCTTATCCATAAAGGTACAAATTTTTATGCTATTTGCATTGCGGTCTGCAAGAACTTTTTTAAGATAAGTTAGTGTTATTCCAGAATCAAGAATATCCTCAACTATAAGGATATCACAA
>JBGVDY010000032.1:0-5843 GCA_045119585.1 Acutalibacteraceae bacterium
GAGAAGCAGAATATCAGGCTTAGATAATAAAAGCTTTAGAAAAGCAATTTTGGTTTGTTGTCCGCCCGAAAATTCGTTTAAAGGAGAGTTTTTACTATCAGCAAAGCCAAACTTTTTTATAGCGTTTTCATATTCACGTTCAAAATAAAAGCCACCTAAATTAGTAAAGGTATCAAGCAAATTAGTGTAGTTTTTAATGTCTTCTTCACTGTTTGTTTGCTCCATTTTAACCTGTGCTTCTTGTAAGGTATCCTTTAATTCTAAAATTTCACTATATGCCGAGCGCACTTCTTCTAAAAGAGTTTTATTATAATCCGAAAAGGTTACTTGCGATAAATAACCAACCTTAGGTCTTCCCGAAACGGCAAAAAACATATCGGTATCGCTTTCACGTTTTGTTATGTCGTATTCGCCTGCAATAGTTTTTAAAAGGGTGGTTTTACCACAACCGTTACGACCTACAACCGCAATTTTGCTATGATCGTTAATTTCAATATTTATAGAACTTAAAATTTTATCACCCGAAAGTTCAACAACACCATTTTGTATTTTTAGCTGCAACTATACCACTCCTTTCAAAAGTTTAGGCGGACAAAAAGTCCGCCGTAAATAAAAATTAAGAAATTTTTGCGTTTTTCTTTACTAATTCAAACACCTTATCGCTTACAAGTACCATTTCTATATAATACTCGCCGTATTCTTCAATAATATCTGCTCTTGTAACGCTTGAATCACCACCGCTTGCAATCATTTCCTTAATGGTTTGTTCTTTTTCTTCATCGGTAATCTTTAATTCTTCCTTATCGAAAACAGCATACCAAATCATTTGCATATCCATAATCGGCTTCACCTGATTCGTAATCAGTTGTTCTTTAAGCTGATCAGCAGTTTGACCTACAGAAGTTAAGTACTGTTCAACCGTTGCCTGATAGTTATTTGCAAGTGTGCTTTCAAATTGCTCGTAATATTTTTTATACAAGAAATCTAAATCTTCTTTGGGATAATCCTTAATTTTAGAAGCCTTTATTATTGCTTGCTGTAAGCTTTCGCCTATAGCGCGATCTTCAACGTTGGCTTCATAATCTTCTACTTTAGAGAAGCCTAAAAGAGTACAATAATCCTTCGGTTTTTTGGGCTCAGTAGTTGTAACATAGTTAATTTTAACGGTGAAAACCACATCCTGACCGTTTAATTCATCATTTCCGTAATTTTCAGGGAATGTAAGATTAAGGTCAACAGTACTACCTATTTCTTTACCTATAAGACCTGATTCAAAGCCCTCGATAAAGCTATTAGAGCCTATAACCAAATTATAAGCCTGTGCGGTACCGCCCTCAAAAGCAACACCGTCTTTTTTACCGGTATAATCAATATTTACATTATCGCCTTCTTTAACTTTACCTGTGTTTTTAGTTACGTATAAGCCGTAGCTTTGAACATCGCTTGCAATAATATCTTCACTGATTTTCTTGAATTCATCAGATTTTTTATCAACCTTTAATCCCTTATATTCGCCCAAAGTTACATACTTTTCAAGGTTAACGTTATAAAGTTCTCTTTTTTCCTTTTTAGCGCAACCTGCAAAACAGGTAAGCATTAAACCCAAAATTAGTACCAAACTTAAAATTCTTTTCATTTTTATTCTCCTATATTGTTTGTTAATTCGCCTACCGAGGCGGCCTTTAAATATGCGTTAATAAATCCGTCAAGGTCACCGTCCATAACGGCATTTATATTGCCCGATTCAAAACCCGTTCTGTGGTCTTTTGCTAGGGTATACGGCATAAACACGTACGAGCGTATTTGCGAACCCCAAGCAATTTCCTTTTGAACGCCCTTAATATCGTCAATTTTTTCAAGATGCTCACGCTCTTTGATTTCCAAAAGCTTTGATTTTAGCATTTTCATTGCTTTTTCACGGTTTTGGAACTGACTACGCTCATTTTGGCAAGCAACCACAATACCTGTAGGTATATGAGTAAGTCGCACCGCAGACGAGGTTTTGTTTATATGCTGACCGCCCGCACCCGACGAACGGAAAACATCCATTTTAACATCTTCTTCCTTAATTTCAATATTATTATCATCCGAAATTTCGGGCATAACTTCAAGCGAAGCAAAGGAAGTATGACGTCTGCCCGAAGCATCAAAGGGAGATACGCGAACTAAACGGTGAACGCCCGATTCACTTTTTAAATAGCCGTAAGCATTTTCACCTTCAATTGAAATAGTGGCACTTTTAAGACCCGCTTCATCGCCATCTAAAAAATCTAAAATTTGTGTTTTAAAGCCGTGCCTTTCGGTCCAACGGCTGTACATGCGAACAAGCATTGAAACCCAGTCCATAGCTTCAGTACCACCCGCGCCCGCATGGAATGTTAAAATTGCATTATTTTTATCGTATTCTCCTGTTAAAAGGGTTTGAAGTCTAAGATTTGCAAGCCCTTCCTCATATTCATTTATAGTGGTCTCAATTTCTTCTATAAGCGATAAATCGCCCTCTTCATCACCCATTTGAATAAGTACCTCTAAATCTTCAAAAAGGGCACATAAGTTATTATAACTTTCAACTGTATTTTTAAGCTTGCCTGTTTTTTGCAGTATTTTTTGTGAATTTTCTAAATCATCCCAAAAATTAGGTGCACTCGCTTTAGCTTCAAGCTCTTCAATTTCTCTTAAAAGACTATCATAGCCTAAAGCCGATTTAAGTTCTAAAAGCTCGTCCTTACTACCAGACAACCTCAAGCTTAATTCCTCAAACTCAAGCATATATTCACTCCTACTAATTCTTTTCCAATACAAATGCGCACCAGTTATCCCTGTAGCATTCCTTTAAAATTGTAAAGCCTTTAGCCTTTGCTGCGGTTAGGACGTCATCCTTTCTAATATCTATAATACCGGATATTATAAACACCGCATCTTGTTCTAAAAACTGCTCTACATTCTCGAACAGCTTTATTATAACATCCGCTACAATATTAGCGCAAATAACGTTGTATTTACCGCTTATTTTATCTGCTAAATCGCCAACAATAAATTCGCATTTATCGGAGATATTATTTATTTCGGCATTTTCTTTAGCAGTTTTAACCGACTGTGCATCAATATCTACACCAATGGCATTTTTAGCGCCCAAAAGCACCGATGCAATACTTAATATACCGCTACCCGTACCAATATCAAGTACACTTGTGTTATCAGTTATATAATTTTCCAATAAAGAAAGACAAAGTGAAGTTGTAGCGTGAGTACCTGTGCCAAAAGCAGCACCGGGATCAATACTAAGTACTGTTCTGCCACTCTTGTTGTCGTAAGTCTCCCAACTTGGAACTATAACAAGCTTTTCACCGATTTCCATAGTATGGAAATATTTTTTCCAGTTTTCATTCCAGTCCTTATCGTTAACACCCTTATTGTCAATTTCAAATTCGATATTCTCGGCAGTAAAGCGTTCTTTCAAAAATTCAAGTGACTCGAGTGCGTTATCGCATTCAGATATGTAAATATGAATAAGCGATACCGTACGGTCTTTTGCCAAAAGCTGCTCGTCAATTAAATTTATGTGCGCAATTTCTTCTGCCTTTTCTTCTAAATCAGAATAATCTTCGATATAAATACCGTAAGGCACCGTCATATTAGCGATAGCCGCCGCTAAATCGGTATCCTTTTGCGGTACCTTAATTGTAATTTCAGTCCAGTTCATTTATAACTCCTAATATTTCTTCCTTAGTGTTTAGTACAGTACCCTGTACCATACCGTTGCGGCCTCCACCACGTACAGTAAGCTTGCCTTTAAACTCTTTAAACCAATTATCGAGTTTTGCGGCTTCACCGCATATTGCGAAAGAGTATTCACTGTCACTTCCGCTGAAAACAGCCCTTATACCGCCGTGCTCTTTACATAAAGAATCTGCCAAAACCTGCAAATCCTTAATATCAAAGCCATCTTGAAAAACGGCAGAGATTTCGCCTTCGGCTTTATAGGTGCTTGCAAAGCTTTCAATAATGCGCCTTTTAAGTCCGCCTATTTGGTATTTAAGACTGTCTATATTTTCAAGCTGTTTTTTAACAGCATTAGTAATCTCATTTTGTGGTGTACAAAGCAACGAAGAAATTTCCACAGTATCGAAATAGCGGTTATTATAGTCTTTAAGCGCGCGCTTTCCGCATACCGCCCAAATACGAATGCCACCCTTGTTTTTAGCAAAATCAAGTATTTTTATAATACCTACTTCACTAGCACTTTTAACGTGTGGCGCACAGCAAGCGCAACGGTCGCACTCTTCTATTTCAACTATTCTCACTCCGCTTTGCAAATCAAGCTTACTGCGATACTGTAAATCGGTTAAATTTTCGGGATAATAACAATTAATTTTAGCATTGCGGTATATTACCTCGTTTGCAAGAGTTTCTATCTCTAACAAATTTTCTCGAGTTAACATTCCGTCAAAATCCATTGTCATTTCGGTTTCATTTAAATGAAACCCTACGTTGTTGTAGCCATAAAGCGAATTAACAATGCCAGAAACAATATGCTCGCCTGTATGCTGCTGCATAAAGTCAAAGCGTCGGTCAAAATCTATTTTACCTGTAACCTTACTTCCCTTTTCAAGCTGCTTTGTGGTGTAATGGTAAATAATGCCGTCTTGTTCTCTTACGTCATATACCCTTACGTCGTCCAAGTAGCCTGTATCCGACGGTTGACCTCCGCCTTCGGGGAAGAAAGCGGTTTTATCCAAAACAGTAAAATAACCGTCCGCCTTTTCATAACTGTCTATTACAGTGGCAGTAAACTCCTTTAAATGGGAATCGTTATCGTATAATTTTTCGGTCATCCTAATCTTTCCTTTACTATATACGCAGCCTTATAAATATCGCCGCCACCCATTGTTATTACAATATCGTTTTCCTTTGCGGTTTCAATTATTTTGTCTGCTATATTCGGAAAACCGTCTACAATGCAAACATCCTTAAGCCCTTTAGCCAAATCTTCAGATGAAATACCATAGGTATTAACTTCTCTTGAGCCCATAATCGGGGTTAAAATAACCTTATCCGCAATGGATAATGCTTTAATAAATTCATCCTTTAAAAGCGCGGTTCGTGAAAAGGTAAAGGGTTGGAACACCGCAATAACGTTATTATAAGAAAGGTTTTTGGCAGCAGTAAGGGTTGCGGTAATCTCGGTCGGGTGGTGCGCGTAGTCATCTGCTAAGCAAAAGCCGTTATACTCACCCAAAAATTCAAAGCGTCTACCGGCTCCCGTAAACTTTTCGAGCGCATCCTTTATACCAACTATATCAACACCCATATCACAAGCAACCGCAAAAGCCGACAAAGCGTTTAAAATATTATGGTGACCCGGAATATGAAGCGCTAAATTTATAAGCTTTTCGCCTTTTTTATAAACGTCGAACGAAAAACCGTACTTGCCTTTTTCAATATTATCTGCATAATAATCATTAGACTTATTAAACCCAAAGGTAACCTTTTCCACTTTTGCATTATTACAAGCGGTAACCGATAATTCATCATCACCGTTCACATAACAAAGTCTACCTTTTGCCACAAATTTGGTAAACGAATTTACAAGGTTTTCCATTGTTTTAAAATAGTCAAGATGGTCGTTATCTATATTAAGCAAAACCGTAATATCGGGCGAAAGCTGTAAAAAAGTATCCACAAACTCGCACGATTCACAAACCATAGTTTCACTTTTACCTGCAATACCGTTAGAATTTATAAGTGGAAGCTTTCCGCCTATAACTGCTGTAGGATCACACTTGTTTAATATTAAAATTTGTGTTATCATAGATGTAACGGAGGTTTTACCGTGGGTACCG
>JBGVDY010000033.1:0-6623 GCA_045119585.1 Acutalibacteraceae bacterium
AACGCGGTTGTGGGATAATAACTTCATCCCCGTAATTAATTAAAGCTCTTAAAGCTAAATCTATAGCTTCGCTACCGCCTACCGTTACAAGAATTTCATCGTTGGGGTTATACTTAATATCAAATTTTCTAACAAGATAATTTGATATTTCTTTTCTTAATTCTACTAAACCCCAGTTGGAAGTATACTTTGTTTTTCCACGGTGCAACGATTCAATACCTGCCTTTCTTATCACCCAAGGGGTTTGAAAATCAGGCTCACCAACACCCAATGAAATAACGTCTTTCATAGTAGCGGCAACATCAAAAAACTTACGTATACCCGACGGTTTAATATCGGTTACGGTTTTATTTAATACTTTGCCGTAATCTATCATAGGAAGAACTGCCCCCTATCGTCATCATCGCCTGTGATAAGTTCAACGTCCATTTCTTTATAACGACGCATTACAAAATGGGTTGCAGTAGAGGTTACAGAATCAATAGTGGCAAGCTCTTTAGCAACAAACCAAGCAATATCCTTTAAGGTTTTACCCTTTACTATAATATTAAGGTCATAATCGCCCGACATTAAGTAAACTGCTTCAACCTCGCGGTAGCTCATAACCTTTTCGGCAACCTCTTCAAAGCCTAAACCTGCTTTAGGAACAACGTTAAGCTCAACAATAGCCGAAACATAAGTGCCGTCAATCTTTTCCCAGTCTACAACTGCTTTATATCCACGAATAATATTATCATCTTCAAGTTCTTTAATATACTGCTTTACTTCGTTTTCTGTTATGCCAAGCATAACCGCTATATCCTCAGCAGTGTATTTCGCATTTTTTGATAAAAGTTTTAATACTTCATATTTCATAATAGTCACCTAACCTAATTAGAATTATTTTTAAAAACTATTTTATATCAAGCAAGACTTGGGTCGTAATAAGCACGCTCACCACCAATGTATTTAGGTCGGCTTCGTGCCGCTAATACAGTAGCGTTACCAATTTTATTATTCTCTAACCTTACAGGTACTGCAACGGTTTTAATATGCATACCTATCATTGTAAAGCCTATATCTATACCTGCATCTGCTTTAATTTCCTCTACTGCTACAGGATTTTCGAATGAATTATACGCCGCAGTAGCAAACGATCCACCCGCCTTAGGCTGCGGAACTACGTTTACAATCGGTTGATTTGGTATTGCGTTTTTTTCAATAATAATAGCGCGATTTAAATGCTCGCAGCACTGAGCTGCAATATAAATACCTTTTTCTTTAGCAGCTTTATATATACCACCGAATACCGCATTTGCGGCATCAGGTGAAGACGCTGTACCTATTTTTTCTCCCAAAACTTCACTTGTTGAACATCCAACAACCAATATTTCACCTTTATTAAGTTTTGCAACGCTTATAATTTCTAAAGCCGAATTATACCCTTGTTTCTCTAGTGTTTCTAACATTTTTATACCTTTTTACATAATTTTATTATATTGTACCACATAATTTTAAAAAATAAAAGAAAAAAATGCTTGCATTGTTAAAAAAAAGGTGATATTATAGAGTTTGTAAATGCATTGACGAAGGAAAGTAAGGTTTTACCGCCTTTCAGAGAGTGTCCGCCTTGGCTGAAAACGGGCATAAGAGTTTTGGTTTTATCTGAAGTTCCCTTCCGAGCAGCAGTGCTGAAAACTGTAGTAGGTACTGACGGAAAACTCCGTTATCGGTTACAAGAGTGTTTGCTTTTGCAAAAATACGGGTGGTACCGCGGAGATTTTTATGCTTCGTCCTGTTCTATAGGACGGAGTTTATTTTATTTTTTGGAGGTTTTTTTATGAAAACACAGCTTGAAGCTATTAAAACTCAAGCTAAAACCGAGCTTGAAAATGCACAAAACGGCGCAGAAATTGAAGCTTTACGTGTAAAATACTTAGGTAAAAAAGGTGAACTTACCGCTATACTAAAGCAAATGGGCGGTTTATCCCCTGAAGAACGCCCCATTATGGGTCAGCTTGTAAACCAAGCCAAAGCCGAGCTTGAAAGCCTTATTGCTGAAAAGACAGAATTTATGAAAAAGGCTGCTTTAGAGCAAAAACTTAAGGATGAAACTATAGATATAACTTTGCCGGCAAAGGAAATAAGCAAGGGTAAATTACATCCCTTGAATACTGTTTTAGACGATATGATCAATATTTTCACATCTATGGGATTCGACGTTGTTGACGGTCCAGAAGTTGAAACTGACCATTATAACTTTGAATGCTTGAACGTGCCTCAAGACCACCCCGCACGTGATATGCAGGATACATTCTATTTAGCAGAAAATTTATTACTTCGCACACAAACTTCTGCTGCACAGATAAGAACGATGGAAAACCGTAAGCCACCAATTCGTGTTATTTGTCCCGGCCGTGTTTTCCGTGCTGACGAGGTTGATGCAACACACTCACCTGTTTTCCACCAAATTGAAGGTCTTGTAGTTGACAAGGGTGTTACTATGTGTGACCTAAAAGGTGTTTTAGAAGAGTTTGCACACGAAATCTACGGCAAGGATACTGCTGTTAAATTCCGTCCTTCCTTCTTCCCCTTTACCGAGCCTTCTGTTGAAGTTGACGTTACTTGTTCTGAATGTGGCGGCAAGGGTTGCCGTGTATGTAAGGGCAGCGGTTGGATTGAAATTTTGGGCGCAGGTATGGTACATCCTAACGTACTCAGAAGTTGCGGTATCGACCCCGATGAATATTCAGGCTTTGCATTCGGTATTGGTCTTGACCGTTTAACCACCACACGCTATAAAATAAGCGATATTCGTCTTTTATTTGAAAATGATAAGCGCTTTTTAGAGCAGTTTTAAGGAGGTTTAAATAAATGAAAATTTCACTTAATACTTTAAAATATTACGTAGATATTAACGTACCTGTTGAAGAGCTTTGCGATAAAATGGTTATGGCAGGTTTCGAGGTTGAAAGCATCGAAAAAGAAGGCGAAAATCTACAAAACGTTGTTGTTGCCCGTATTGAAAAAATCACCCCACACGAAAACAGTGACCATTTACAAATTTGCCAAATGAATATAGGTAAAGATGAGCTTGTGCAAATCGTTACGGGCGCTCAGAACATCAAAGAAGGCGATTTAGTACCTGCCGCTTTGGATGATAGCCATCTCCCTAACGGTATGCATATTGTAAAGGGCAAGCTTCGCGGTGTAGAATCTAACGGTATGTTATGCTCGGGTGAAGAACTTTGCCTAACAGAAAACGATTATGAAGGCGCCAGCGTTAATGGTATTTTAATATTAAAGGATACTGAAGTTATCGGTACTGATATGCGTGACGTACTCGGTCTTAACGATTATGTTATCGACTTTAAAATTACCGCAAACCGCCCCGACTGCAACTGCTTTATTGGTGTTGCAAAGGAAATCGGCGTTGTATTGGGTACCGAATTCAAAGCTCCCGTTCCCGAATATAAGACTATTGGTGGCGACATTAAAGACTTTATTGATATAGAAGTTGAAAACTATGATTTATGCCCACGATATATTGGCCGTGTTGTTAAAAATCTTAGAATAAAAGAAAGCCCTGCTTGGATGCAAAAATCTATTATAGCATCAGGTATGCGCCCAATTAACAATATTGTTGATATTACAAACTTTGTTATGCTTGAAACAGGTCAACCTATGCACGCTTTCAACTATAACGATTTAAGCGACAAAAAGATTATTGTAAGAACCGCTAAAGAAGGTGAAAAAATCACCACCTTAGACGGCAAGGATTATAACCTTAATACCGATATGCTTGTTATTGCGGACGGTCAAAAGCCTTCTTGCCTTGCGGGTATTATGGGCGGAAAGGAAAGCGAAATTGAAAACGATACTACCGATTTGTTCTTAGAATCGGCTAAATTCCGCCGTGACAACGTTCGTCATACAGGCCGTACCTTAGGTATTCGTACCGAATCAAGCGGTCGCTTTGAAAAAGGCGTTGATATTGTTAACGTGGAATATGCTATGGAACGCGCTTTGCAGTTAATTAATGATCTTGATGCAGGCGATATTATTGATGGCGTAATTGACCGCAACAATGGTCTTCCCGAAGAACGTATTTTAAACGTTACTACCGACAGCATTATTGAACTTTTAGGCGTAGAAATACCTAAAGAAGAGATTGTTAGAATATTAAATTTATTGCAGTTACCCACCACTATTGATGGCAATATGCTTACAACAAAGGTACCGTCTATTCGTGATGACATTGAAGGCCGAGCCGATTTAGCCGAAGAAGTTATGCGTATTTACGGCTACGACCATATCGTTGGCACAAAAATGAAAGGCGACGTTGTAAGAGGTACTAAGCTGCCTGAAAGAATAAAAACCGATAAAATTAAGGCTTTAATGCTTGGCGCAGGCGCTTATGAAATTGCAACCTACTCTTTTATTGCGAGCAAGGCTATTGACACTTTGTTGCTATCAGAAGATGATGAAAGAAGAAACCAAGTTAAGATTATCAATCCTTTGGGTGATGAGTACTCCACAATGCGTACTCAATTAACAACAAGTCTTCTTACCGTACTTGCAACAAATATAAACAAAAAGATTGAAAGCGGTAGATTCTTTGAAATTAGTAAACGCTTTATTCCAAAGGCTCTCCCCCTTACTGAACAACCGCTTGAAATACCCACAATGTCAATTGGTATTTACGGCAAGGATGAAGATTTCTTCACCTTAAAAGGTATTATTGAAGCAATATGCAAATTATTTGGCGGTCATACACAGTATGAAAGAAGTACTGAACCTTATATGCACCCCGGTATACAAGCTTTAGTTAAAGTTAATAATAAAGAATGTGCCGTATTCGGTCAGCTTCATCCAACCGTTGCCGAAAACTACGGTATTGATTGCCCTGTTTACATTGCTGAAATCAAGCTTGACGTTCTACTAGTTATAGAAAAGCGTAAAACAGTTTATAAGCCACTACCTAAATTCCCTGCTGTTGAGCGTGACTTTGCAGTATTAGTTGACAAGGAAATTCCTGTAGGCACACTTGAAAAAGCAATTCAGGGCGGTGCTAGCAGACTTCTTGAAAAAATCGAATTATTCGATATTTACCAAGGCGCACAAATTCCGGAAGGTAAAAAGAGTGTTGCATTCAGCGTATATCTACGCTCTGCCGACAGCACCCTTACCGATAAGGAAATTGAAGACGTAAGCAATAAAATAATCAAAAAGCTTGAAGCTGTTGGTGCCGAGCTAAGAAAATAATACTTGAAATTTTCGTTAATTTGATATAAAATAAACATATACTAGTAAAAAGAGGTGTTATTAATGAATGACAAGACCATGACCTTTTCGGTTGGCGACCAAACTGAGCAGCAAATACGTATGATTTTGGTCACCGTATATGACGCTTTAAAGGAAAAGGGCTACAATCCTATAAATCAACTTGTGGGTTATATTTTATCTGAAGACCCAACTTATATTACCACACATAATAACGCCCGAAACCTTATAAGAAAAATTGACCGTGATACATTATTACAGTCGCTTGTAAAGTATTATATTTCTAACTAAACATTAAAAACTCCCATTCTTTGGGAGTTTTTTTGTTTTTTTAGAAATTTTATGCAATAAAAATAAAGCCATATGCATTATTATAATGAAAGACAAAAAACCAAACTTGTCAAATGGGGTGTTTTTTATGAAAAAGCTTTAGTAATTATTTTATCCATAATTTTAATATTACCTATTATATCGGTAAATGCCGAAATTAATGCCGATATTAAATCCTATGGTGTTTTAAGTTACAAGGTGGAAAATAACGAAATAACTATTACAGACTGTAAAAGCAAAGCCGAAGGTGAAGTTATAATACCCGAAACAATTGACGGCTTACCCGTAACCGCTATCAATAAAGAAACCTTTGCTTCTTGTAAGCTTATTACCGGTGTAACTATACCAAACACCGTTAAAACAATTGGTTCACACGCGTTCACATCATGTAAAGCATTAAAAAATATTGTCATTCCCGATAGTGTTGTAAGTATTGGGCACCGTATTTTTATGCGTTGCAGTAGTATTGAAAATGTTACACTTTCAAAAAATATAACTCTCATTCCCGAAAAAGCATTTTATGAAAGTAGTATTAAACATATAACGATACCTGAAGGTGTTACTAAAATAGATGTTGACGCTTTTTCCTCTTGCTCAATAGAAACTATTGAAATCCCCGACACAGTTATTGAAATAGATAAAGAAGCATTCCAACATGCATCCAAACTTAAAACTATAACATTGCCTAAAAATTTAAAAGCCATAAAACACAGATGTTTTGATTCTTGTCGCAACTTAGAAAGTATATCTATACCGAACAGCGTTACAAGTATAGGCAAATATGCTTTTGTGGGCTGTAACAGTTTAAAAACTATAAGCTTACCAAAAGGCCTTAAAAAAATTGATAATTATGCTTTTTCCGGAATTGAATTTGAAAAAATAACAATACCAGAAGGCGTAACCTATATAGGAAAATTTGCTTTTCACAACTCTAAATTAATTTCCGTTACCTTACCATCAAAAACAAAGACAATTGAAGAAGGGGCATTTCAAAACTCAGAAGCACTTAAAGAAGTTGTTATACCCGAAGG
>JBGVDY010000034.1:0-4386 GCA_045119585.1 Acutalibacteraceae bacterium
ATAACACCTCAAACACTTAGGCATTCCTTTGCGGCTCATTTACTTGAAAATGGTGCAAAATTAAGGGATATTAAGGAAATGCTTGGCCATAGTGATATTTCCTCAACCCAAGTTTACGCTAAGTTTGTAAAAGAAAAATACATAAGCAAGTATGCAAAATTCCATCCGCTTGCAAAATAATAACTTTAAAAATCAACACCCTATGAATTAATACAAAAGTCATAGGGTGTTTTCATATATAGTATAACTTAGTTTATTTGATGGTGACTTTCTCTGTAAAATAATATGGCTCTTGTTTAATTTTAGCCACACCCATTTTCCATAATGCCTTTGCATCAAAAAGATAACAATCGGCATTTAAAACCTTGCCGAAAGTATAATCTTTATTTTCGGTCAATAGATTAATTATGCGAGCATATTTTTGAGAATAGTAATAACCATCGCGATTAAAATAGTGGCGGTATGCGGTTTGGTTGATTTCGGTTTCACTGTCTATTAGTGTATATTTAATCGGTTTTTCAAGATTTAATACATAGGGTGCGCCACCTTTTTCCTCTACACCGTGCATTGCAGTATTATGGTCAGGATGACTCCCTAAAATCAATATTTTACCACCAATTAGCGCAAGCTTTGTTATAGGCGAATTTTCGCCTACTGGTGTTAAATCTTTTTCGTGGTCTTTTATTAAATATTCAGTATTTTTGCCTAATACCGCGCAAGAATGACTTGCGTGAAGACTGCGCTTGACACCCAAAACCTGTGTGCGAAAAAATTCAGGCAAAAAGCCTACACAGCTTGGAGTTTTTGCTTTATCAAAAACGGGATTTTCATAATTGACCGTATCATACGAAAAGCAGGGTAGTATTAGCGTGCCTTCTTCCCCCAATACTTCCATAAATGCAGTAAAAAATGCTTGCGGGTCAATTTTTACACCAAGCGACTTATAAGAACAATGAATCATAACGCTATCGCCCGATTTTATACCAAGTTTTTGCAAATCTAGTTTAAATTGTTCTAAAATATTCATATCTGCTCACAACTATAAAAGAGATTTTACTGTATTGTATGCTAATTCAATATCAGCAATCGGGTTTTCACCTGCTTCGCGTTCTACTGTAAGATAGCCGTCAAAGCCAACCTTTTTAAGCGCTTCAATATACTTAGGAAAATCTACGTTTCCTTCACCCAACGGGGTTTCTATAAAGTAATCTGCAACATTAAGCGCATCAATTCCCCCTGTAGCAAAATGGTTATAAATAATTTCAGGGTCGGTTTGCTTTAGCATTATGCCGTCTTTAACATGGGTATGAACGATGTATTTGCCCAACATTTCAACCGCTTTTACGGGGTCTTGACCAGTCACCATAACAAAGTTTGCCGGGTCAAGATTTACACCAATACCATCATCAATATCTTTTACAAACTGCAAAAGCGTAGCGGCATCTTCAGGCCCGGTTTCAATAGCAAGTGTTATACCCTTTTCTTTAGCATATTCACCGCATTCACGCATAGCAGCAAGCATAACGGCATAGCGAGGATGGCGTTTATCTCTTGGAATAACTCCAATATGGGTTGTAATAACCTTTGTATCAAATTCGTGGGCTAAATCTATAATGCGTTTGGTTTTTTCAATTCTTTCGGGATTATCTTTTTCTATTTGGAAGCCATGTCCACCCATATCACCGCAAAGTGCGCTAATTTCAAGCCCTGCTTTTGTAAGTCTTTCTTTAAAGCCTTTTTTGTCAGCTTCGGTTAATACCTCAGGCGAAAACTCACCTGTAGTAGCATAAACCTGAATTCCCGAAAAACCAAGCTCTTTAGCGTTTTTTATACTTTCATTAAGCGGTAATTTAAAACAGTCAGTAATTACACCAATTTTCATTTTTATACCTCAATCCATCTACCATCAGCTGTGACCGCATCAATAAGACCTGAACGTAAGCGCATAACCTCAATAGTTTCATTTCTATCAAACGGAAGCTTGCCGTCTTCAAAAAACTTTAACATATCCGAAATAAGATTTAAGAAGAATGAGGAAGTAATATCTTTATGCAAAATCTCGCTTTTCGAGTTCTCGGCAGTAATACTGTATCCGAGGCCTTGCGAAAACACTATACCTATTTCGTGACCTTTTCTCGTAACGGCACGGCAAAAATACTGCTCACCAATTTTTTCGGTTTTCACCTTTACGACACGGTCTTTTAAAAGGGCAACAGCCATTTCGGCATTATGAATAAGATATTCTTCAAAAAGACGTCCGCCGCCTGTGATTACAACATTTTTAACATCGCTGAATTCCTTTAATTCGTCAGCATAGCGAAGGGCAGACGTAGTAAAAAATTGTGTTCCGTATTTATCAGCAATTTCAAATATTTTAAGGCTTGTTTCAAGGTCGGGCGCAAAGGTTTTATCAATATATGTAGGCTTTGCGTACGGAAGAACCCTTTTCGCATACTCAAGATGTTTTTCAGGATTAGAGGGAGCTAGCACTACAATGACATCGCTTTTTTCGCAAAGCGCTTCTAAACTCATTGTTTGCTCAATTCCCATTTTTTTTGCCCACTCAGATGATGTAACGTTATCAACAGGCGAAACATCTTGTTCTGCCCAAAAATATGCAACCTCGAAATTCAGTTCTAAACTTTCGCTTGCTTCTTTAAACCAAGCAGGATAATTATTTGCATGCCATTCGCTAATATAATAATCTACAAAACCTATTTTTTTCATTAAAAACTAACCTCGGCTTTCATACTAGAAGATGCATATAAAGCATCAAGTAACTTAGCGCTTTCAAGTATATTGTCAATATATGCACGATTCTTAACACCGCTTTTAATGGACTCAACAAAAGCGATACTTTCATCCTTGTACCATTTACCAAGCTCATATTCGGGCTTGATGGTTTCAAGAGTTTCACCGTCGTAAAGAGTGAACTTTCCAAGGTAATCAAGACGGGCGCCACATTTGTCACCCAAAATATCTATAAACATTTCGTCTTGGTCAATATTTTGTGCCCAAGCACCATTAAACGAAATGCTTGCTTTATCGGTACGAACAAAACCGCTCACATAGTCATCAACGTCATTAGTACCGTTTTCTATATCAGCAGTATCTTCAGCCCACATATATGTATACTTGTATTTTTTCATATCCTTTGCCATTTCACAGTAGGCATTACAAGAAGCGGTTTTGATTTTTGCATCGCCGAGTATATAAAGAATAAGGTCAAAGAAGTGAATACCCCAGTCAATAAGTACGCCACCACCTGATTGTGCTTTATTTGTAAAATCACCGCCAAGACCGGGTATAGAACGGAACTTGCGAAAAGCACAATAAACATGATATATATTACCAAACTTACCTTCGCGGTTCATTTTTTCAAGCATTTCAACCGAGGTTTGAAAACGGTTGCAAACACCAATGTTAAGAATCTTTCCTTGCTTTTCAGCTTCAGCGGCCATTTTACACGAAAGCTCGTAATTTATAGTGATTGGTTTTTCACAAAAAACGTGCTTGCCTGCCTTTAAAGCATCCATGGTAATAGTATAGTGAGCAAAGTTCGGAGTCAAAACGTAAACAGCTTCTACCTCGTTATCAGCAAGAGCTATTTTATAATCGGTAATTGCTTGTTCTACAAAATCGTATTCATCTACATAAGTCTGTGCTTTTTCTATTAAAAGGTCACAAGCGTACTTAACACGAATATTACCCATTTCCGCAAAAGAAGGGAAATGCGCATTTTTGGCAATTCTGCCACAACCGATAACCGCTATTACTGTTTTATTCATTACAATCAAAACCTCTTTTCAATATTTATACCTTTTGGTATTCTAATTTAATTTTACATTAAAAACTTCTATTATTAAATGTTATAATTATATTAAAAAGATATCATTTTTTAATATTTGCCCGATTTAATGTTGAAATTTGATATTATTTTTAATATTTTTGTTGACAGATATCAATAGGTGAAGTATTCTAATTATGAGGTGATAACCATTAACCAAGTTAATTTTCACTTAAACCGTGCTTACTTTTCCAATCCATTGGAGTTTGACAGTATTTTACTTTTGCAAATTGGAAGAATGTTTTGTAAAGGTAATACTGTTATTCAACCGCACATACATGCAAATTTATATGAACTTACGATTGTAACAGACGGCAAAGCGGTTATTTCAACAAACGATGTTCCGACAAAGGTTCAAAAAGGAGATATTTATCTATCGCATCCGGGCGATGTTCATAAAATTGAATCGGACAGTCACGAGCCGCTAAAGTATGATTTTTTTGCATTCAGGCTTAATAACCAAGAGTTCATAGAAGAGTTTCACAAAATCGCTCAGAACTTTGCTCTTCCTAATACAAGGCTTTTTCACGATGATAGAA
>JBGVDY010000035.1:0-1228 GCA_045119585.1 Acutalibacteraceae bacterium
AAGGTTGATATTATAGTTACTCCTATTTGTTGCATCTTAGCAGGTGCTGCAGCGGGTTATTTTGTAGGTCCTTACATCTCAAAAATTATGATTTTTTTGGGTGAACTTGTTAATATAAACGTTACAAAATATCCTGTTATAGGCGGTATTGTAGTTTCTGTGCTAATGGGAATAATATTAACTTTACCAATTTCTTCGGCAGCTATTGGTGTTTCAATGGGTATAACCGGCCTTGCAGCAGGTGCCGCAACAGTAGGTTGTTGCTGTAATATGGTTGGTTTTGCTGTTATAAGTTATAGAGAAAATAAATTTGGTGGTTTAGTTGCTCAGGGACTTGGTACCTCAATGCTACAAGTTCCAAACCTTGTTAAAAAGCCTATTTTATGGTTGCCACCCGTTATTGCAAGTGCTATTTTAGGCCCAATTGCATCGGCCGTTCTTAAAATGACAAGTAATCCGATTGGGTCAGGTATGGGTTCCGCAGGTCTTGTTGGTCAGTTTATGGCTTATCAAACTATGACTTTAGGCGGTATGACTCCTGTTATTGCACTTTTAGAAATTATACTTATGCACTTTGTTTTACCTGCTGTTATTGCTTTAGGTATTTCTGAAGCAATGAGAAAACTTGGTTGGATAAAAAATGGGGATTTAAGGTTGGTTTCTGCTAATGCGTAAGAAAGAAAGAGTAGTTGAAGCTGTAAACCGTCTAGAAAAACTTTATCCATCGGCAATTTGTTCGCTCGAATATAATGATGCTTTTCAGTTGTTAATTGCTACACGTTTATCGGCACAATGTACCGATAAACGTGTAAATATGGTTACTCCAAATTTATTCGCAGAATTTCCTACGTCTAAAATTATGGCAAATGCGGATATAAGTAGGGTAGAAGAGCTTATTAAAACCTGTGGGCTTTATAAAACAAAAGCTCGTGATTTGATTGAGATTGCAAAGAAAATTGAAAGTGATTTTGAAGGTAAAGTTCCCGACACAATAGAAAAACTTACCACACTTTCCGGCGTTGGCAGAAAAACCGCAAATCTTGTTTGTGGTGATATTTATAAAAAACCGGCCGTTGTTACAGACACTCATTTTATTCGTATTTGTAATCGTTTAAAATTTGTAGATTCTGATAATCCACTAAAGGTTGAAAATGAAATGCGCCGTCTTTTGCCCCCGGAAAAATCAAACGATTTTTGTCATAGAACCGTTTTATTCGGTCGTGATATA
>JBGVDY010000036.1:0-1725 GCA_045119585.1 Acutalibacteraceae bacterium
AATATGGCACAAATAAGTCCGATTAGTGCGAAAATGCCTATTGCGGCAACTATTCCGATGTATATATTACCTTCGTTACTGGCAAATAGGCGGCTAGACAAAGTACTATACACTTTTGCGTAATCTACCATAGAGCGATTAATAACGTCGCCGGCTTTTAGGTCAATATCTTCGTAAAAAACATAATCAGGGTTTTTGTTAATTTCAGCTTTAAGGTCATCAGTAGCGGTAGAAAAAGGCAAGAATAACGTAATAACCATTAAAAGCGCACCGAATATGGATATAAAATAGGGAATTAACAAATTTTTTTCTATAGGCTTAATTTTCATTTTTTACACTCCAATTTGATAGTGCTTTTATAGTACCATAATCAAAAAAGAATTGCAATATAATAAAGCGATATTGATTTTTATTTATAAATTATATATAATTTAACATATAGGAAGTGTTTTTATGGAAGAAAAAAGGAAAGTTAAATCTTCGGCTTTAATAAAGCGATTTTTACCGTATTATAAAAATTATTGGAAAACCTTGTGTCTTGATTTATTTTGCGCATCACTAACTACAGTTTGTGAAATTGTTTTACCGCTTATAATGCGTGAAATTACCAACACCGCTGAAACCAATTTAGCCGCCCTAACAATAGGCTTTGTATTAAGGGTGGGATTATTATATTTTGTTTTGCGTATTATAGATTCTGCCGCCTATTATTATATGGCGTATACAGGTCACGTAATGGGTACAAAGATTGAAACCGATATGCGACGTGATGCATATGCTCATTTGCAGGAACTTTCCAATACATACTTTAACAACACAAAAGTTGGTCAAATAATGGGCCGTATTACTAACGACCTTTTTGACGTCACCGAATTTTCGCATCACTGCCCTGAAGAATTTTTAATTGCAGGGCTTAAAGGTGTTGTTTCTTTCATAATTTTGATGAGTATAAATATTCCGCTTACTATTATAATTTTCCTTATTATTCCAATAATGTTTGTGGTTTGCAGAAGGCTTAATAAAAGAATGCGTTCTACTTTCCGCAAACAACGTCAATTAATTGGCGAGCTTAACGCCAGAATAGAAGATTCGCTTTTAGGGCAAAAGGTTGTAAAGGCTTTTGCAAATGAAGAAGTGGAAAAAGAAAAGTTTGAAGTAGATAATAAGAATTATTTTTCAATTAAAAAGCTTTCTTATAAGTATATGGGTGCATTCTCAACCACAACCCGTATGTTTGACGGTATTATGTATAGCGCAGTAGTAATTGCGGGTACAATTTTCTTAATAAAGGGAAGCATAACAATAGGCGATTTATTTGCTTATTTGCTTTATGTTACCACGTTTATTGCTACAGTTCGGCGTATTATCGAGTTTTCTGAGCAGTTCCAACGCGGTATGACAGGTATTGAACGCTTTGTTGAAATAATTGATGCAGATATCGATATCTTCGACGAGCCCGATGCTAAAGATATTATTGATCCAAAGGGTAATATTGAGTTTAAAAACGTATCATTCGAGTATCCTGATGACCATAACCGCGTATTTAAGGAATTAAATTTCTCTATTAAGAAAGGCGAAAAGGTTGCCTTTGTTGGTCCTTCAGGTGGCGGTAAAACTACGCTTTGTAATTTGATTCCCCGTTTTTACGATGTTACCGATGGTGAAATTTTATTAGACGGTAAAAACGTTAAAGCGTATACCTTAAAAAGCCTTAGAAAAAGCATT
>JBGVDY010000037.1:0-2570 GCA_045119585.1 Acutalibacteraceae bacterium
TACATCGAAATGAAGGTTGAGAAAAACAAACCTACTGCATTACAGCTCGAATGGCTCGCCGCTCTTAAGCAACAGGGATATGCCGCCGTGGTTTGCTACGGCTGGCAAGAAGCAGCGAATATCATTGAAAAATATTTAGGAGGTAAATTTTATGAATGATAAAACAATCAAGGTTAGTGACATGATTAAAGCGTTAGGTGTCTCGGCAAATGTGAAAGGGTACAGATATTTAAGATATGCGATAGAGCTTGTAATGAGCGATATATCATATATCGATGCAGTTACAACCATACTTTATCCAAGAGTGGCGAAAAAGTTTAACACTACGCCATCACGTGTAGAGAGAGCTATTCGACACGCTATACAATCCAGTTGGATTAAAGGGGACATGTGTGTGCAAAAACAGATATTCGGATATACCGTTGATGCAAACAAAGGCGTTCCCACAAATAGCGAATTCATTTCGATGGTTGCCGATTATATCGAAATTTACATAGGAGCGTGAGGGTTGATGTTTATGTATAACCCAATAGGCAAAACCCTTGCCGAAATTGCAAAAGAAACAACGGCAAGTTTTAGGGGTGGTTATTCTGTATTTGTGTTGCAAGATGAAACCGATATAACGGGTAATGAAATTGATATGTCATACTCGGTTAGAGCAATTTTAGAAAATCACACTGAAATAGCAAATTACAAAGTTAAGTTTGAAAATGACTTTTATGGAATAACGGTATTAAGAGCGTTAAAGGAGCGCGAGGGGAAATGAAAATACCTGAACAATTTGAAGTTGAAGATAAAAAATATTCAATAATTGGAGTATATTCGCTCATAGATTTTCTTCACAAGTTTATAGATGATGAATTTCCAACAATGTCAGCATATATCATAATAGAAAAAAATAAGCCCGACAAACCTTTTCTACTTGAATTTTTTAATAAAGTTTTTGATAACATAGGAACTTTACTCAACTATTACAAGGAGGATAAAGTCGCAGTATATGAGCGTATGCCTATAATTGAATATCCTGAACGTGTATGTGGTAATTGCAAAGAATATGTTAAACACTATGTCAGTTGCGATTCATTTTTGGGAATATCCGAAGCCCAACAAGGACATTGTAAAGGTAGACATCACGTATTTAATAGAAACCGTGATGATAAACCAAAAGACGATAAATGCTTCTATTGGAATGCAGAATGTTTAACTATATTGAAGCAATTAGGAAAAGGCGGTGACAACAATGGATAAAAAACTAACCGATGCGGAGATTGTAAAGGCTTTGAATACTGCTTTAGGAATGGAACATATAAGCATTTATTGTGCGAATAGCAAAAATGAAGTACAAACAATTAGGGTTATAGATATCCTTGACCTAATCAACCGCCTACAAGATAAGAATAAAGCATATAAATATTACTTTGACGAGTGCTTAAAAGACCTAAAAAAAGCAAATGCAGAGAACGAGAGGCTGAAAAGCGATGTTTCGGTATCAAGAGATGCTTATATGTCAATGAAAGACCGTTACGAATACGAAAAAGAAAAGGTTGAAAAAGCAAAGCAAAAATGTATTGATATTGGCAAAGCTTTAAAAAATGCCAAAACCGAAGCATACAAAGAGTGTATTGAAAAGGTGAACAATATTATCAACGAAATCTATAATAAGCATATATTTGGTTCTAATGATTTGCTCGATGAGGAAAAAGATGCGGTTATAAATTTTTCGGATGATGTTACATATGCGCTCGACAACCTCTTAAAAGAAATGGCGGGTGAAAACAATGCATAAAAAGTATTGTCATGGTGTAGGAATGCCAGTTGATGAAATAGACGAAACCTTATCAGAAGCAATGAAGGGTTGTCCGAACTCAAAGGAGTGCAACCCCGACGACTGTGTTTTCTGTGAAATGGGAGGTGAGGATAATGTCTGATATAAACAAGTGTTCTTATTGCGGTCAAGAACGTTTAGACGAGTATTGCGATTGCCCTCAGGCGCAAAAACAGCGAAAGATTGAGGACCAAATATCACGAGCCAAAGAAACCATAAGGCTGGTATTCGTTAATTGTGAAGAGCAAGGGCTTGACCCGGTGCCTGAGTCGGCTGTAAATCTGATGAACTATGCGATAAAAGAGATTGCGCAGCGGAATATGCTTCAAGTTCAGATAACAATTAACGCAAGAACAAAAGCTAAGCTATCACTTGGCAGTAAAGGTCAAGTTAACATTGACAGAGTCGAAACACAAAAGCTTACATCAGAGGTTGAGGAATAATCTCCTTAACAGAAAGGGAACACGAAGTGCGTAAAGACAATACACGTGATTACATAACGGCAGCCTTTCGGTTATATTCATCGCTCGGTTGCCCGACATACGAAAAACTCCGTCAGGATATATATGACAGAGAATTGAATAAGCACAATATGCTTAACCCTGAGGTCGCGGTCAAACAGGCGGAAAAGGCGGTATCGGAACAGGAGCCGATGTTGCTTGATATACTCGCTGTTAGTCGCACGCTTGAATTATTGACTCAGGGCGAAAAACAGCACATTGCCGCAGCGGTTAAAGCCGTGTAT
>JBGVDY010000038.1:0-5661 GCA_045119585.1 Acutalibacteraceae bacterium
ATGTTAGGCAAGCTTGTAGTGAATATTAAAAATAAAATTCGCCTCTCGCTTTCGTTTGTTTTATCTATTTTATTTATGGGGGCGCTACTTTGCGAGGCAATCATTTTAAGAAACTCTATAGGTGGCGTGGGAATTGACGCAACAGTAATGCTAATCCCGGCCATAATATTCATAACCTGTTTCTTACTCAACTTCACGTTACCTAATGGAAGCTATCTTATTTGGATGAGAAAAATGAGCGTGTTAATTTTTGTGACACAACGTATTTTTTTGACGGTATTACCTTCTATTTTACCAAACAGCTTCAACACTTTTGCATTCTCAAACACGTATATAGGTTGTCTTATTGTTTGTGGCGCCACTATTGTTTTTTGCGCAGCAATAATACTTTTATCTAAAAAAATCAATTGGCTTAAAAAATTATATTAAATTTTCAAAAAGGAGTGAAGAATATGCGTGTTCTGCACATTAATGCAGTTTACCGTGATGGTAGCACGGGTGTTATTGTCGAAGATTTACATAATATAGCACAGTCTAACGATATTGAATCTTATGTCGCATATTCAACTTCCACTATTCCGCAGTGTGATATACCTAACGGTTACCAAATTGGCAATAAATTCGGCAAAAAGCTACATGCTTTGTTTTGCCGAATCAATGGTATGCAGGGGTATTTTTCACGTTTTGCAACAAGAAAACTGTTACGATATATAACTAAAATAAGTCCCGATATTGTTCATTTACATAACCTTCATAGCAACTATATACACCTTAATATGTTGCTAAAATACTTGGCTAATAATGGAATTAAAACTGTAGTCACTCTACACGATTGTTGGTTTTATACCGGTGGATGTTTTCACTATACAGCCGCAGGTTGCGACAAGTGGCAAAAAGAATGTGGAAACTGTCCTAAAAAGTTGCAAGATACCCCTGCATATCTTTTTGAACGCTCGGCAAAAATTCTTAAAGAACGAAAAAAATATTTTTCCGCAATTAACGATTTAACAGTTGTAGGTGTTTCAAATTGGATAACCGAAGAAGCCACAAAAACAGTTTTTAAAAATTCAAAGGCATTAACAATATATAATGGTATTGATACAGAAATCTTTAAGCCTACGGAATCGGATTTCAGAAAGAAACATAACCTTGAGAATAAATTTGTGATTTTAGGTCCTGCGTCAAAGTGGCTTTCACAAGTGAACAAAGAAACATTTGATTCGGTAGTGTCTTCACTAAAAGTAGATGAAAGTTTGGTTTTATTGGGATGCTCTCAAAACAAAATGGGCGAATTACCGAATAAGGTTATAGGGTTGCCTTTTGTTAAAGATAAAACTGAGCTTTCTAAAATATATTCTGCCGCAGATGTTTTTGTAAACCCCACAAGAGAAGAATCACTTTCGTTAATAAATATTGAAGCCCAAGCCTGCGGTACTCCTGTTATTACGTATTCCAATACAGGTGTTAAAGAAACGGTGGATAATATTTGCGGTTTTTCTGTAAAGACCGGCGATTTTTTGGAACTTATTGATAAGATACAATATGTAAAATCTATTGGCAAGCAATCCCTTGTCCTTGATACGCAAAAGCGTATTGTACAAAACTTTGACAAAAATGAAAATTATAAAAATTATATAAATCTATATAAATCAGGAGAATTAAATGATATCCACACCTGCTCTTAGTAAACTCAATAACACAAAAAACAAATTGGCTATTATTGAAATAGGAATTATAATAATGTTTTTTCTTTATTATATTCTTCCGGCTGCTTCTGCTTCATTTCATTTTATAATACCTGTAATACTTGGTTTGGCCTATATTTTTTCTTGTCTCTTAACCAAACCTTTACCTATTGAAGTTATTAAATATTTATCAATCATTTTATTTTTAGCTATCCTTTATACATTATTAACCGATATATCAACTATTTCCGCTCAATCTAATATTGGATGGTTACAATTCGCAAGTAAATTCTATCAGTTGTTTATGATGTTTTTACCTTTGTTTATTTTATATCGTGTTCAGAGTTGTGCCACCAAAAAGCAAAAAATTGCACTTTTAGTCATCGGGTATATTTTAGTTTGCTATGTTATGTTTATCACTCTTAGAGAATTAAATATTAACCCAAACATAACGCGACATTGGGAGGATTTTGCGGAAAACGCAGAGGAAAACATTGGTGGTTATTACTTTGTTTATGCTATCCCTATAACAATTTCCATATGTACTTTTGTTGTTTTTAAACTAAAAACAGTATTTTTAAAATTTGTAGCTGTTTGTTTAATAATTTTTCAGTTTTACTTTTTACTTGTGTCACAATACACTCTTTCAATAATTGCTGCAGTAATTGGAATTTGTGTTTCTTTATTTATTAATACCGAGAAGCTTCAAAATAAGGTTTTTGTAGTTGTCGGTGGGATTATATTTATAGCTTTGATACCCGCCATTTTAAGATATGCTATTTCGAATGTACCATCAAAGCAGATGGCTCTTCGATTACAAGAAATTTACACATTCTTTTCTTCGAATAGTCCTATGGGGTATAATCTGAACGGTAGATTGACTTTATACAAAAAAGCTATATTAGCCTTTTTTCAATCTCCGATATGGGGAAATCGTTCACTCGACTTTAACGGTCATGCTACCTTCCTTAATGTTTTAGCAGATTTAGGCATTTTAGGAGGTATACCTTTGTATTATTTATATTTACATGCTAAAAAAATAGTTAGTATTCTAATTAGTGACTCATCTAATTATTTTTTTCCATCTTTTTTAGTATTAATGATTACAGGCTTTGTAAATCCGCTTGAAACGGCCTTGCCACTGATGGTTACCATATGGTTTTTAGTTCCACTAACTATTGCTGTTTTTAATACGAAAGGAGAACCCAAAGATGAAACAAGCTTGGAAAATTGATGTGCCGGTTTTATTGATTTTTTTTGCACGTCCCGATACGCTTAAACAAGTTTTTGAATCTGTGCGAAAAGCAAAACCAAGCACTTTGCTTTTATGGCAAGACGGACCTAGAGAAAATAGACCTGATGATATTGAAAATATCAAGAAATGTCGTGAAATTGTGGAGAATATAGATTGGGAATGTGAGGTTTATAAGTGCTATAACGAAAAGAACTTCGGTTGTGACCCTTCTACATTTTATTCACACAAATGGGCCTTTTCCATCGTAGATAAATGCATCATTCTTGAAGATGACAGAATCCCTTCCGATTCATTTTACCCTTTTTGCAAAGAATTATTAGATAAGTATGAGAACGATGAACGTGTGAATCATATTTGCGGAACAAACCTACTTGGAATATATGATGAGTGTCCTGAAGATTATTTTTTTGCTCCTTGCGGTTCTACAACTTGGGCCACTTGGAAGCGTGTGGCGGACAGTTGGGACGAACATTACTTGTTTTTAGATGATAATTACCGAATGTTTTGTATCGAAAAATTATATGGCAAAACATTATTTTCTATGTGGTACAGCAATTCAAAACGCCACAAAGAAAAAGGCTACCCATTTTGGGAAACCATTTTAGGGATGGATGCTCATTTAAACTCTCGGTTTGCTATTATTCCTAAAAAAAATATGGTGTGTGATATTGGGTTGACAGAAAATGCAACACATGCAAATTCACACTCTGATTGCTTGCCAAAAGAATTAAAAAATATGTTTAATATGAAAACTTATGATGTTACATTTCCGTTAAGCGAACCGCGTTATGTTGTTCCTGATATGAATTATATGAACAAATTAAATTATATTAGCGGTACAGGTCATCCAATATTGAGATTTAAAAGAAAGATTATTTATTTTTGCAAATGTATTTTTCACGGTAAATTCCATTTAATACTTAACAGCATAAAAAGAAAACTATACAAAGATAGGTGAATCTTTATATGAAAATGAGTTTTGAAGAAAGAATAATGATCCCGGAACGTGTGAGAATCCCTTTTCTGGGCGGGCTTATTTACAAAAAATTATCTAACCGAGCAAGAAAAAAAGTTGAAAATATTAAAATAGAATCATTAAGCCTAAATAAAACCCCTCGTGATTACAAATTAGTATTTACTTTGACATCTTTTCCGGACAGAATTGATACTGTTCAATACACATTAAAAACACTTTTTTCACAATCAATGAAACCGGATAGGGTAATACTATGGCTAGCTAGAGAAGAATTTGAAAATTTTGAAATGCCAAACAGTATAAAGGAATTTCAAAAAATCGGATTAGAGATAAGATTTTGTGAAAATCTTTTTGGACATAAAAGATACTATAGGTTGCTAGAGGAACAAAAAGAAGACGAACTAATAGTTATGTTTGATGACGACATTCTATTTCCGCCGTATCTTGTTGAACGATTATATCAAAAATGGAATTCTAATAAAAATTGTATTGTTTGCGAACGTGGGCAAGTGATGACATTTGTTGGCAATAAAGTACTTAATCCCGGAAGATGGTCTTCTATTAGTGAAATCGGAATAAAAAAGCCTTCGTATCGTTTGTTAGCATCGCCCGGTGGAGGTTGTTTAATTCCATATGGTGCTCTTTTTAAGGATGCAAATAATACCGAGCTTATTAAAAAACATGCTATCAAAACGGGAGATATTTGGTTAATGTTTATGGCGGTACAAAATGACACAAAAATTCTTAGAACACACCGTTACCATCGTACTTTTATACAATATGAAGCCACCCAAAGTGTCCAACTGGGTAAAGAAGCCATATATCAAGGCAGATACGAAAAAACGTTTGCTGACCTTTCTAACGTATATCCACACGCATATAAAAATATGTTATCAGATGTTTAGGAGAATGGAATGAACATTTCAAAAGAAGCAAGTTTATCTTTATATGTTGTAAAAGCCTTTGCGATCTTATCAGTAATTTGTGCACACATGCCTTTCGGTAGCGATTTCCCTACATTAGACACCGTTAGGGATTGCCTTGGCCAGATCGGAGTTGGAACGTTCTTTTTCTCTTCAGGATTTTTGTATAATATCAATGTAAAAAAAGAAAAACAATATTTTTTTAAAAAAGCAAAATATATTGTTTTGCCATGGTTGTTAATATCCACCCTGATATTTGTATTGTTTAAACTTGTTTTTCAACCGGAAGCGCTATCCGTTTTGTCTATTTTAAAAAACTTTTTAGGGATAGGTACGCATTACTGGTATATGACAGTGCTGATAATATTGTTTGTTCTTTTTGCCTTTTTTAAAAAAAGGTGGCAATTAATATTGTGTTGTATTGCCACACTCTTTTCAGTGCTTTTATCTGCATACTTGCTTGATAAACATGCTTTTCAAATCAATCAATATTTCAACGTTTTCAACTGGATAGGTTTTTTTGCATTAGGAATTATTTGTCGGGAAGCTAACCTTTTAGAGAAACTACAAAAAAATTTTTATTTATTAACACTTTCTATATTATCACTTTTGCTTTTTATATACTTAGAATTGCAACTCAATTATGATTTTAAATCATATATTGGATATACATCTTTGTTTGTTGAAATTAGCGGAATTGTCTTAATATTAATTTTTTCGCGCTTATTGTATAAAAGTAGGATATTAGTAGATATTGGAAAAAAATCATTTTTTATTTATTTGACTCACATTCAAATTGTACAGGCTATGAACACCCGGCTG
>JBGVDY010000039.1:0-7118 GCA_045119585.1 Acutalibacteraceae bacterium
TGGATTTGGTGATGAATGTCAAGTAAACAGTGTAAAGCTTATATATGAATATTCAAAGAAAATATCAGAGTTTCCTACCTTTGTTACAGGTGACTTTAATATGACACCTGTTAGTGCGGCTTATAAAGAAATGACTAATAACTTCACCGATGTTAATGCTGTAACATTGAAGGATTTTGGAAAAACCTTCCATAACTATCATCCCGAATTAGAAAGAGATGCACATATAGACTATTGTTTTACCGATGAAAAGGTTAAACCTGTAAATTTAACCGTTATAGATGGTGATATAGACGGAAAATACCCGTCCGACCATTTTGGGCTTTTTACAGAGCTTGAAATTTAAATTACTTATGTGATTAAATCTAATACTTATAACTATTTTTTGAGTATTGGGTTATACTAATAAAAATACCGAAAAGGAAGTGAATAAAATGAAATATGTATGCGAAGTATGCGGTTACGTTTACGACGAAGAAGCTGAAGGTGTAAAGTGGGAAGATCTTCCTGAAGATTACGCTTGCCCATTATGTGGTGTTGGTAAAGATCAATTCAGCAAAGAAGACTAATAAAGAGGCGCCGAGATTACAAATAATCTGGGCGCTTTTTTATATTTACAAAGAATGAATGTTATTGACAGTAATTTGAAAAAATGGTATAATTTATAGCAACAAAGTGAGTAATTTTCATACTTTGATAACAAAACGCACTAAGGAGAAAATTTATGAGCATAGGTTATTTTGTTGACGAAAAAAAGGAATATGTAATTACAAATCATTACACTAAAAGACCACTTATGAATTATTTGTGGAATGAAATGATAATGATTGACGTAAACCAATTTGGTTTTGGTCCAATGTCGGTATTTGATGAAAAGCGTTTCCGCCGTGAGTTATATGCAGGCGAAGGCAACCGTCTTATTTATATTATGGACCGCGCGGATAATACATATTATGCGGCAAACCGCAATTACAAGAATTTGCCATTTACACGTTTTGAAACCCACGTAGGTCAAGGCTATTCTACAATTCTTTCATCATATAAGGATTTAGACGTAGATTATACTATTTTTGCTCCTATTGAAGGACGTGCAGAATGTTGGGAAATTAAATTAAAGAATACAGGTGACACTGTTCGTGATTTGTCGGTATATCCTACAGCATATCTTAACGTATGCTTAAGCGGTCATACCGCATATATTTCGGGAGATTATGATAACGAACTTGATGGTATTTTCTGCCCTGAAAATGGTTTTGCACTTGAAACCGATTATACAAATACCTATATGGTGTCTGACTGTCCTGTAGATGAGTATGAAGTAGCAAAAGACCGCTTTGTAGGTTATTATAATGAATTTTCTAATCCTGTAGCTTTAGAAAATGGCGGTACCCTTTCAAATACCGGTAGTTGTTTTGATGGTCAGCAAACCTTTGTTATGCGCCATAATATAGTTTTAAAACCCGGTGAAGAAAAGATTATACGTATTGTGGTTGGTATTGCTAAAAGTAAAGAAATGGCAATAGCCGAAAAGAATCGCTTGTTATCAGCAGAAGCATTTGCTGAAAACCGTGCAGAACTTAAAAAACGTGTTGATATGTATGACGACCGTCTTACTGTTTGCACGGGGGACGAAACAATCGACCGCTTTATAAACATTTGGCTAAAAAGACAAATTGACTTTGGTAAAACCTGGGCACGTGGTTATTTTGTAGGTTCACGTGATACTATGCAAGACGTTACAGGCTTTGTACAGCTTGATACCAAGGTGTCTCGCGAAAAGCTTTTATTTGCTATGGAATTTGTACGTCCTAACGGTAATATTACACGTGCGTTTATTCCGGTTATTCGTATTTTGGCTCATGACTGCTCAAGCTGGATGATTAGTGCAGTTTGTCAGTACGTTAAAGAGAGTGGCGACTATGCAATTTTAGATATTGACCGCCCATATTTTGAGTGTGACGAGCACGGCACCGTATTAGACCACTTGATCCGCGCATCTTCATTCTTGCTTGACGGTGTAGGTGAGCACGGTCTTACCTTATGGGGTGAAAGTGACTGGAACGACTCTTTAAACAACTGCGGCACACAAATGCGAGGTGAAAGTGTATGGCTTTCACAAGCGGCTTGCAAATGCTCGTTAGAATTAATTGAGCTTTTAGAAAAAATTGGTAAAGCTGATATTGCTGCTGATATTCGCAAAAAACGTGATACTATGCTTGAAAACATCCGACGTTACGGTTGGGAAAAAGACCACTTTATTTATGGTATTAACGATTACGGCGAAAAGGTTGGCTCATATGAGTGTATTGATGGTAATTCCTACCTTAACCCACAAACCTGGGCAGTTTTGGCGGGTGTTTTACCAACCGACCAATTAAACATCTTAATGGATTACGTAGAAGACAATTTAAGATGCGATTTTGGTTATATGCAGGTTGATCCGCCACATAGAAATGGTACTGACCGTATAGGCCGTGTTTCTTACTTTGTTCCCGGTTGCTATGAAAACGGCTCGGTTTATAATCATGGTTGTGCATTTAAGATTGTTGCTGACTGCTTACTCAAACGTGGTGATGAAGCGCTTAAAACAATCAATTATATGTTGCCTACCAACCCGCACAATACTTCCGAAATGTCGGGTATGGAGCCTTACGCTATTTCTAATATGTATTTAGGACCAACAGCTCCGTCACGTGTAGGTGAAGCACCGATGCACTGGATTACAGGTACTTGTGCTTGGATTTTAAGAGGCGTTGTTGAGTTTATGTTGGGTATTCAGGCAGATTACGACGGCTTGAGAATTAATCCTGCTATGCCAAGCGAATGGAAAACCGCTTCAGCTCACCGTATTTTCCGTGATTGTATATACGATATAAACTATACACAAAATTCATATAACGGTGAAGTATCTATCACAGTTGACGGCGAAGCAATTGAAGGTAATTTATTACCGCTCTTTACCGACGGCAAAGCACACAAGGTTGAAGTTACAATAGGTTAAAATAAAAAACGCGTTGAGAAGTTTCTCAACGCGTTTTTATTTTATTTACATAATTCTTTTGCTAAATTATCAATTTGGGCTATACTTTGGTCACTTAATGCGGAAAGAATAGTTACGGTGTTTTCGCAATAACTTAAATTTTTGCTTTTTTCAAGCATTCCCAACATAACCTTTTTTGCGGTCGGAGCCCAACTGCCATTTTCAATAAAAGCAACGGTGCGATTTTGGAAATTACGCTCGGTTAAGTGGTCTATAAATTCCTTCATAAAGGGGAAGATATCGGCATTATAGGTTGTGGTAGCAAGCACCAACTTGCTATAACGGAATGCATCTTCAACAACTTCTGCCATATCTTCACGAGCCAAATCGTTTACTACTACTTTTTTACAACCGTTTTCCTTTAACTTTTCAGCTAAAAGCATTACTGCTTTTTTGGTGTTTCCGTAAATTGAAGTGTAGGCTATCATAACACCTTCTTCTTCGGGTGTATAGCTTGACCAAGTGTTGTATAAATCAAGGTAATAGCCTAAATTCTCAGTAAGTACGGGTCCGTGCAAGGGGCAAATGGTTTTTATATCTAGAGTTGACGCTTTTTTAAGTAATGCCTGAACCTGTACACCGTATTTTCCAACAATGCCAATATAGTATCTTCTCGCTTCGCAAGCCCAGTCTTCTTCAATATCAAGCGCACCGAATTTGCCAAAAGCATCAGCAGAGAATAGAATTTTTTCACTGCTTTCATAGGATACTATTACTTCAGGCCAATGAACCATAGGAGCGCCAATAAAATTGAGAGTATGTGTGCCTAAATTTAGGGTATCGCCTTCTTTTACTACAATTCTTCTGTCCGCAAAATCGGTACCGAAGAATTGCGACATCATTTTGAAAGCTTTGTCAGAAGAAACTACGTAAGCGTTTGGGTATGCGTTTAAAAAGCTTACGATATTTGCCGAATGGTCGGGCTCCATATGTTGTACCACTAAATAATCAGGTGCTTTTCCGTTTAAAGCGTTTTCTATGTTAGAAAGCCATTCTTCTGTAAACTTTTGGTCTACAGAGTCCATAACGGCGATTTTTTCATCAAGAATAACATAAGAGTTATAAGCCATACCGTTAGGTACGATGTACTGGCCCTCGAATAAATCGATAATATGGTCGTTAACACCAACGTATTTTATATTGTCACTAATCATTTTTAAATTCTCCTAGTTTTTGCTTTCTATATTATAATCTAACAACGGTAATTTGTCAATTAAATATAACGTCAACTTTTTATACCGAAAGCCTTAAATGAGCATTGCAAATAAGGACACTTTTTTATCAAAATATGTCATTTGACTTTTACTCATAGTATGATATAATGAATTTATAATATAAGGAGGGGTTTGGCTTATGGCATATTATTTGGCTATTGATATTGGCGCTTCAAGCGGACGTCATATTTTAGGCTCACTTGAAAACGGTAAGCTTAATTTACAAGAGATTTACCGCTTTGACAACGGCTTTAAAACCGAAAACGGTAGTCTTGTATGGGATGTAGAAAACCTTTTTTACAATGTACGCGAAGGTATTAAAAAATGTAAAGAAATTGGTAAAATTCCCGATACGGTTGCTATTGACACCTGGGGTGTTGACTATGTGCTTTTAGATAAGGCAAAAAAAGAAATTTTACCTGCTTTTTGTTATCGTGATAGTAGAACAGAAAGCGTTATTCCTTTAGTAGAAGAAAAAATAGCTCCAAAGGATTTATACTTTAAAACAGGTATTCAAAAGCAAAACTTTAATACAGTTTATCAACTTTATGCCGATAAGTTAAGCGGAAAGCTTGATAGTGCAGAATACTTTATTATGATGCCCGAATATTTATCATTTAAATTAACAGGCGTTATAAAAAATGAGTATACTAACGCTACAACAGGCTCCCTTGTAAACGCTAAAACTCACGATTGGGATAAGGACGTAATTTCCGCTTTGGATTTACCCGAAAAACTATTTGGCACTTTAAATACTCCTGCTACAAAAATCGGGACATTTACAGATGAAGTGAAGAGCTACGTAGGCTTTGACAGTACTGTGATTTTTGCTCCCAGCCATGATACCGCATCGGCAGTTGCGGCTTGTCCAATGGGGGATAGCGATTTATACATTTCTTCTGGTACTTGGAGTCTTATCGGCACAGAAAGTATGGAAGCAATTGTAAACGATAACACCTTCAAGGCTAACTTCGCAAACGAAGGTGGTATAGAGTATCGCTTTAGATTCCTTAAAAATTATATGGGAATGTGGTTACTTCAAAATATCCGCAAAAATCTTAATAAATCACTTACTTATGATGAAATGATGTATAAAGCGGAAGCTTGTGATAAGTATGATTACCTTGATGTAAATGACGCAAGTTTGGTAGCGCCCGAAAATATGATAGAAGCGGTTAAAGCGTATTTTGGTAAACCCGATATGACTATTGACGAAGTTCTTGCAAGTGTTTACCATTCTCTTGCCCGTTCTTATAAAAATGCAACTGAAGAAATTGAAAAACTAACAGGAAAGACCATAAACGCTATACATATTGTAGGTGGTGGTTGTCAGGACGTATATCTTAATCGTTTGACCGCTCAGTATACAGGTAAGCCCGTAACTGCAGGTCCTGTTGAAGCTACTGCAGTAGGCAACCTTATCTCTCAGTTAATTTACGGTAATGCTTGTGCTGATTTAAAAGAAGCACGTGAACTTATAAAAAAATCATTTGAAATCAAGGAGGTAACAAAATGAGTTATTGTGACGCAAAGAAAAAGTATGAAGCTATGGGCATAGATGTAGAAAAAGCTATGGAAACACTTTCTAAAGTGCCGGTTTCGCTTCACTGTTGGCAGGGTGATGACGTAAGAGGTTTCGACCAAAAGGTTGATTCTCTTTCAGGCGGTATTCAAACAACCGGTAACTACCCCGGTAGAGCTCGTACTCCCGAAGAACTTATGGCAGACATTGATGTTGTGTTAAAGCTTTGCCCCGGTACCAAAAAGCTTAATCTTCACGCTTGCTATGCTATTTTTGACGATGAAAACGGTGGTTGGGTAGACCGTGATAAAATTGAACCCAAGCATTTTAAAAAGTGGGTAGATTTTTGTAAAGAACGCGGTCTGGGTTGTGACTTTAATCCAACTTTCTTTTCACATCCTATGTGTGACCCATTAACCCTTTCAAGCCCGAATGAAGAAGTAAGAAAGTTTTGGATAGAGCACGGTAAGGCTTGTATCAGAATTTCACAATACTTGGCAGAGGAATTAGGTCAACCTTGTGTTATGAATATTTGGACAGGCGACGGCTTTAAGGATATCCCTGCAGACAGAATGGGTCCACGTATGAGATATAAGGACTCAATGGACCAAATTTTATCTGAACCATTTGATTTTAATAAGGTTAAGCCTTGCGTTGAATCTAAGGTGTTCGGTATCGGTGTAGAAGCATTTACAGCAGGTAGCGCTGAGTTTTCGTTAACTTATGCCGCAATGAATAAGGATAAATGTATTCCGCTTATGGATAACGGCCATTATCATCCTACAGAAGTTGTATCGGATAAAATCCCCGCATTACTTACATTCTTCCCTGAAATTGCGCTTCATGTTACTCGTCCTATTCGTTGGGACTCTGACCACGTAGTACTTTTAGATGATGAAACAAAGGAAATCGCTAAGGAAATAGTACGCTGTGGCGGACTTGAAAGCCGTGTTAAGATAGCGCTCGATTATTTTGATGCATCTATAAACCGTGTTTCCGCTTGGACCGTAGGCTTTAGAAATCTACAAAAAGCGTTGCTTATGGCTTTGCTTACCCCCAATGAAGATTTAACCGCAATACAAGACAGCGGAAATTGGACAAAACTTATGGTAATGCAGGAAGAAATAAAGACTTTACCATTTGGCGAAATTTGGGAAGAATACTGCAAGAGATGTAACACTTTGCCTGATGGCGAATGGTACGCTCAAGTAGAAAAATATGAAGCAGAAATATTAAGTAAGAGAGGCAATTAATCATGAAAAACATTTTGAACGCACCCTTTGTTGAAGAAATGAAAAAAGTAACCGCTAATATGTACAGACTCGGCTGGGACGAGCGTAAC
>JBGVDY010000040.1:0-5826 GCA_045119585.1 Acutalibacteraceae bacterium
ACATAAACCATTGTTGAACCGGTCGTGTGTTTAACTAATAATTAAATTTTAACCGTTGCAGTAGTTTGTACAGATTTTATAACATCAAAGAATTTAGCACAAATAAAAGCTTCGCTATTATCTATAGTAGTAGCATATCCATCGAACGGGGCCACTACTTCATCGGTTGTTACAACTTCGAGATTTTGGTAGCCTGCACCCCAATAACTAAGCGGCAACATAAGGCGGGCAATCTTTCTTCTGCCGTTTTGTGCATCAATTTCATTTGCGCTTTCCCACGTAAACTCAATAGCAGATGTTGTACGGGTTTGAAGTCCGGGGAAGCCGTCAACATAACCACTGGAACCGGTGGTTTTAACCGTTGCAGTTATACCGTCTATCGGAATATGACCTAAATAGTAAATCGCCTTGCTATTTAAGCTAAGCTTAAATTTACCAGAGGATGCTTTTGCATTCTCAAGATATACATCAATTATGTAACGTCTTGAAGAAGAGGTTCTGCTAGCATTATCGTAAGGTTGACCTCTAAAATGGGTATCGATTATATAAGTAGGTTCGGTTGTTGTGATTGCGTAGAGAGTGGTGTCTTTGGTTATTTTATGATTAAGGGCACCTGTTTTAGCGTTCTTATCTTCACTCCAACCTATAAATGAAGCATTACTGCTTGAAACCTTATCCAGTACAACATTTTCGTTAACATATTCGGTTACAGCTTCGGGTACGTTAATATCCGAACCGTTTGCATCAAAGGTTATGGTGTATTTTGGAGCAATACTCCAAATAGCAGTAAGTGTAACGTTTTCTGTAGGCATAACTATTACGCCATCGGTATAGGTGGTTGCGCCGTCGGTCCAACCTTCAAATGTATAACCGTAACGGTAAAGTTCTTTTTCTATTTCAACGTCTGTACCGTCCTGACCCCAAATTTCAGGCAAAACGATATTGTCATCGCCTGTAACAAAAGAGATTTTATGATACGATTCATCAGCAAATTCTACTTCATAATTACCGTAGTCCTTAAGTGTAAATTTGCCGCTACCGCTTGAAACATCAATATAGTCTAAGATTTTTCCGTCAGCGTCAACAACCTTAGCAAATTTGTAGTTGTTACCGTCTTTTCTAGTGATTACTAATTCGCCCTTAGTGTCACCGTAGGAAAGAACACCTGTCTCACCAACAGTAACCTTGTATTGACCGTATCCATTTGCTTGTTTTATACCTGATAAATCACCTGAAGAATAGTTGTTACATAAAACATAAACATCACCTTCAACAGGATTTGTGTACTCAGAGAAGGAAGTTTTCTTTGTAATGCTTGCGTTAAGTATAAATTTAACGTCGCCTTTAACGCTTGAAATTCCACCGCCGCTATCGTTACCGAATTTGAGTTCGCTTTGGAAAGCAGAATTTATTGTGATTTCCATATTCGGAACAACAGTAGCAGCTTTACCGATTGTGAAAACACGGGCATTTCCGTCAATGGTGTTAAGAGTAAACTTAATGCCATCTGGGTTAGTATTGATAGAGTTTGTTTCACCCATTGCTCTTACATAGAGCATATCCTTGGTTATTGCTTTTCCGGAAGCGGTTTTTTGGTAAATTGATAAGCCTTCGCCAAGCTCAAAGGGGTGAGCCTCGAAACTTATATAAGTCCATCCCGCGTTATTTAACATAGCAAGATTATTTAATGTGATTTTACCTGTTGTAACGGTTGTACCGCCTAGGCGCGTACCTTTATAAGAAATAACTGCGCCGCCTGTAAAGCTTAAGCCATCAGCACTAAGTTCTGTTGCTTTGTAGTTGATTTTTGTAACAGGGTCAAGTGAAGTTAAGGTGATATCACCACTATTGTTCCAACCTTCGTTTAATACGTTGGTACCGCCTGTAACTATAATATAACCGCCTGATGTTTTTAAGCGTTCGGTAGCAGCAGCTATTGTGTCGAGCGCCGCGTCAGGTGAAATACCCGAATTTGTGCTTTTACCTGTATCGGCATTTACATAAATTTTTGTTTCATTCGCAGGAATCTCGCCCCAAACAGGAACAGCAACCATAGGTTCTTCAGGCATAGTGGAATTTTCATCTAAAATATCGGTGGTGCCTTCATAAGCATAGCCTAAGAATTTTTGACCGTATTTATACATATTTTTGGTCGGGAAAGTTATATGTGAGCCTACATAACCTTCAACTACTGCGATTACTTCACCTTCATCATCCTTAAAGGTTATGGAAGTAGACCGAATATCCTCCCAAACTGCATAGAATTTCACGTTACCACTAAGTGTGTACTGTGCGCCGCCTGCATATTCTACTTCAGTACTGCCATTAGTTGTAGTCCAACCTAAGAATTTATGTGCATTTTGTCTTGCAATAGTTGGAAGTGTTATTGTATGCTTATCAGTTTCGTCGCTTGTTACAGAATATTTAATAGGTGCAACATCATCATAAGGTGTTGTTATATATTCTGCGCAGTAAACATCTCTTTGTGAATAAGCGATATGGTATTCACCGTATTCAGGAACGGAAAGTCTTAAATTACCATCAATAATGCCCTCTGCAACCACTTGATCTTCTGAATCAAGAATTTGCGCATAGTTCATCGTTTCAGAGTCTATTTTATATTTACCCTTAATATCGGTATGTGTTACTACACCCTGAGAGCTTGATTTAATGATATAAACCTTATTATTAAGACCGCTTTCAGATACATCTAACTGATTTGTGATTGTTACATCATCATTTAAAATGATAGAAGCATAAGCCTTGCTACCAAATGCATATGCAGCATTTGGGTGATGAAGTTTAGAATCCTTACTTCCTGCATAGTAAGTGAATCTTATAGGACCGTTAACAGTGGCAGCATCTGCACCGTTTTGGCAGAAGTTTACAAAAGTTTTTGCATAGAATTCATAATCTACGCTATCAAGTGTAACTGCACCGCCGCGTGCAAGCCAGTTAGCGCCCGTTTGCTTGGTTCTAAAAATACCTTTCGCGGTTTTAATATTAGCAACATTATTAGGACCGGCAGCACCTATAAACATATCACTTAATTTCCAATTTAATTCGGTGCCATAATCCGAAACATAGTTATTTACATTTTCACCAATTTCAAAAGGATGGCCGTCAAAGTTAAAGGATGCCTGACCGTATTGACCGGCTACATTTAGAATATCAATATCCTTAAATGTGATTTTACCAGTTTGATAAGTGGCTCCACCCCAATAAATACTACCTGAAGTCACATAAAAAGAAGCACCACTATAAGTGTTCTTATCACTAGAAAATGTACCCCTATAATCATGTCCTGTTAATGGGTCTACACTTGTAAAGGTAATATCATCCTTATTGGTAGCTTTAACGTGATATTGGTCAGCTAATGATTTACCGGCAACTATAACCACACCACCGGTAGCATTTGTAGCTTCAATAAGTTTTTTGAACATTTTAAACGGCCTGTTTATTGAACCGTCACCTTCAGTTTTTGCTTCGCCGTTCCAGTAATAATGAACGCCTGCTTCTGTCTTATCAACAAAGGTTGCGTTTAAAACAATATCTTCCTTGCCCATTACAGTTATGTCATTATCCCAACCCGTAAAATATTTGCCTTCTTTTTCGGGATAGGTAGTTGGGAAAATAAGATCGCTATCTTCCTTAACTGAAAATTCGGCAAATTTTTCGCCGTCAACCTTATAAGTAACATTATGCAACGGAACGGTTGTGTAAACAGGATAGAGTACAACGTCAGCACCAGGGGTATACTCTGCCCCGCCTAATAAGGTAGCGGTAGTTGCATCCTTAGTTTCGGCCCATCCCATAAAGCGCTCAGTTGCAGTATCATTAAGGGTTGGCAAAACTATTTTTTTGTCTGAACCCGGCAACTTAGTGCTAACATTAAAGGTTTTAACAATTGAATCATCTCTATCTTTACATATAACCGTATAAACTTGACTTTCGGTCATTTTTGTAGATGATATAAGAGTTGCTTTAGCATCTTCCTTAGAAACAGTAGGAGCAAAAATACCCCAAGAAGCTACATCAATATAGCAACCATCGCCTGTATCAAAATCTAACTGACCGTGTCCGAAAGAGTGTATATCGGTACTCGATAAATCGAATTCGATATAATTAAACTCCCATTCACCATTTGCCACAAAAGCAGTTTGTCCGGCAGTTGTAAAACTTCCTTCTACCTTTGTTCCGGCTTCGTTATATGTGTTCATAGGGGTATACTTTGGAATAGAAGCAGAATTGGTGCGCGCATAAATACCAACATAGAATTTTTTACCATACTCACCTATTCTGTTGTCCATGCCCCATCTGCCAATACGCAGTTTTCTGCCATCCTTAGCTTCAACAGAAACGTAATGTTTATAATATAGTCCTGTTTCAGAGTCCCAATCAAAATAATATGATGAGCAGTTATACATCTGCCAATCCGTATTACCAACATTTGCAGGACTAACTGAATACGTCCAACCAGTGCTTGCAAACACTGTCATATTGATTGATGAAAATACAATCAATAAAGTAAGCAAAACACTTAAAACTTTCTTTGCCATAAAAAATTCTCCTTCTGTTATAATCTTTAAAATAAGACAATAATATATAGATATTATATATTTTATAAAAATGATTTGTCAAGAAAATTAAATAAAATCAGCTCTAAAAAAACCATTTTTTTCATACAAAATAACTAATATAGAATCGATTATTTAAAGTATACTATTCAAATTCGTAAATGTCTATTGCAAATTCATCATATTACATTGATTTTTCTGCAAACTTGTATAATATTTATGTCAGTGCCACAGGCACACCATAATTATTCTATATTCTTTATTCTTTTTTATTTATTATTTAATGTGATCAGAAATGACAACGAGTGATTGCTAATCGCCCCTGCGATGTGTTTTTTTGATTGTGTGGAGCCTCCCTAGCCCTAAAGGGAGAGGGACCGCTTACGGTGGAGGGATTTCGACTGTCCATCATACAAGATGTTTTTTAAAGGACAATCCGGAGGCTTGTCCCTAAAATGTTTAAGCATATATTAATTTTTTATTATAAATAATTACGAACTACGCATTACGAATTATTAAAGATTCCTCACGTTCGTTCGGAATGACATTGGTATTGTCACCCTGAGCGCAGCCGAAGGGTCTTTCCCAAAGATTTCTCGCTTTGCTCGAAATGACATATTTTTTAAAACATTTATATCCGTGCCGTAGGCACACCGAAATTATTCTTTTTTCATTATTCATCATTGATTTTCTATGTCACCCCGAGCGAAGCCGAGGGGTCTTTCCAAAAGATTTCTCGCATTCGCTCGAAATGACATAATTAATTCACTCTTAACTTGAAAAATCCACCTGTTTCCAGGTGGATTTTTTATTAATTATTTAGTTTTCTTAGACTTCTTAGATGACCAATCTGAATAGTACTTCTTGCCGTCTACTGTCTTGTAGGTGCGTACTCTTACATAGTAGGTCTTCTTAGCTTTTAAGCTCTTAAGAGTTACGGAAGTAGTCTTGTAGCTTGTTACCTTCTTAGTCTTTGTATACTTAGAACTGAACTTGCTAGAAGTTGAGTACTGAATCTCGTAACCTGTTACTTGTGAAGATACCTTAGAAATCTTAACCTTTAGGCTCTTCTTAGCTGCACTAATGCTTGAAACCTTAGTTTCCTTCGGAACGATTGTGAAGTAAGCAGTTAATGTACCACTGTAGTTACCCTTAAGCTTAATAGTAACCTTATACTTGCCAACCTTCTTACGTCCGGAAGCATAGCTTACGGTGTAGTAGCTTGAAGAAATCTTATTACCCTTGTAGT
>JBGVDY010000041.1:0-3328 GCA_045119585.1 Acutalibacteraceae bacterium
CATTTTTAAGCTCAGCTAAATCACCGTAGCCATAAAGAACACCTATAGAATCTATATCGTTTTCATTGGCGCCTTCAATATCGTGATGCCTGTCGCCAATCATAATTGCTTCTGATTTATCAGTAATACCACTTTTTTCAAGTGCAACACGAATAACGTCAGATTTATAATTCAACTTGCCATCAAACGTAGCACCAACAACAATATCAAAATATTTTAATAAATCATACTGTTTAAGAATAATTTCAGCAAAAGGCAAAGGTTTTGAAGTAGCTAAAACAAGTGTTTTTCCCATTTCCTTCAACGTTTTAATAGTATAATCAATACCATCATATAAAGAGTTTTGATATATGCCTTCTCTTGGATAAAACTCACGATATAACCTAACCGCTTCTAATGCTTGTTCTTTAGAAAAAGAATAATTTTTCATAAAAGCGTCAACAAGTGGCGGACCTATAAAGCTGTTAAGTACATCCTTATTTGTTTCGGTTATACCAAATTTTTCTAAAGCATAAATAACACCGTTTATAATACCTTCACCACTATCTGCAATAGTTCCGTCTAAATCAAAAAGTATATATTTATACATAACTTCTCCAAATCACAAAATAATCATCGCATCACCGAAACTAAAGAAGCGGTATCTTTCTTCAACGGCTTCTTTATAGGCATTCATAGTATTTTTATAACCCGCAAATGCAGAAACAAGCATAATAAGTGTACTTTCGGGTAAATGGAAATTAGTTATAAGCCCATCCATTATGCCAAATTTATAACCCGGATAAATAAAAATGCTTGTATCGTCAGTACATTCTTTAATTTCGCCAAATTTTTGCATAGCGCTTTCAAGTGTACGACAGCTTGTAGTTCCTACACATATTATTCTACCGCCGTTTTTCTTGGTTTCGTTAATAATATCAGCAGTTTCCTTTGAGATAATGTAGTGTTCAGAATGCATTTTATGTTCATTAATATTATCCACCTTAACGGGACGGAAGGTGCCCAAACCAACGTGCAAGGTAACGTAAGCAATTTTAATACCTTTAGCTTTTAATTCTTCAAGCATCTCATTTGTAAAATGTAGTCCGGCAGTTGGTGCCGCAGCAGAACCTAACTCTTTTGAATATACTGTTTGATAACGTTCTTTATCCTCTAATTTTTCTTTAATATAAGGCGGCAAAGGCATTTGACCAACCTTATCTATGACCGAGAAAAATTCTCCTATAGGGAAAAACTCAACAATACGATTTCCATCCGGTAAAACGTCAATAACAGTTGCTGTCAATTCTTCAGAGAATTTAAAATTATAACCAACCTTTGCTTTTTTTCCGGGACCCGCCAAGCATTCCCAAATATTAATACCTTTTTGCTTTAATAAAACAAACTCAACAACCGCGCCTGTATCTTCACGCGTTCCAAATAAACGTGCAGGTAGCACTCTTGTATTATTAAGCACAAGACAGTCGCCCGCCTTTAAAAATGCAGTCAAATTATTAAAGTTTGTATGTGTTGTTTCACCTGTTATCTTATCAAGTTTTAAAAGTCGCGATGTGTTTCTGGGTTCAATTGGCGTTTGAGCAATAAGCTCTGGCTGTAAATCATAAAAAAAGTCACTTGTTTTCATAAAAAATCCCATAATAAATTGACAAATAATAAAAATAATGGTATGATAATTGTGTATGTATAATATATATTATATTGTAAAATGCTTAATATAGCAAGCATATTTTGCAACTTTGAAAGGATTGTTTAAAAAATGAAAAAATTTAACGTAGGTATAATAGGTGCTACCGGTATGGTTGGACAGCGTTTTGCACTATTACTTGAAAACCATCCGTGGTTTAACGTTACAACTCTTGCTGCAAGTGCAAACTCTGCAGGTAAGTCTTATAAAGAAGCAGTAGGCAACCGTTGGGCTATGAAAAATCCAATGCCAGAAAAATTTAGCAATATGATTGTTTTAGATGCTGAAAAAGATATTGAAACAATTGTTTCAAACGTTGATTTTGTTTTCTGCGCTGTTAATATGAAAAAGGATGAAATAAAGGCTTTGGAAGAAACCTATGCAAAGCACGAATGTCCTGTTATTTCAAATAACTCGGCTCATCGCTTTACACCAGACGTTCCAATGATTATTCCCGAAATTAACGCAGACCACGCCCAGGTTATTAAAGCTCAAAGAGAAAGACTTGGCACAAAACGTGGTTTTATTGCAGTCAAATCCAACTGTTCACTTCAAAGCTACGTTCCCGCAATTTATCCACTTGATAAATTTGGTGTTGATAAGGTCCTTGTTTGTACATATCAAGCAATCTCGGGAGCAGGTAAAACATTTGAACGTTGGCCCGAAATGATTGACAACGTTATTCCATACATAGGCGGCGAAGAAGAAAAGAGTGAAAAAGAACCGCTTAAGATTTGGGGTAAAATTGAAAATGGTGAAATTGTACCCTCCGAAAATCCAAAATTCACTGCACAATGCTTGCGTGTACCTGTATCTGATGGTCACATGGCTGCAGTTTACGTTAGCTTTAAAAATAAACCAAGTAAGGAAGAAATTCTTGAAACGTGGGCAAACTTTAAGGGTGAACCTCAAGATTTAGATTTACCGCTTGCACCAAAGCAATTCCTTAACTACTTTACTGAAGATAATATGCCACAAACCAAATTGAACCGTGACCTTGAAAAAGGTATGGCAGTATCTATTGGACGTCTTAGAGAAGACACTCAATACGACTATAAGTTTGTATGTCTTTCACACAATACTTTAAGAGGTGCTGCAGGCGGCGCTGTATTACTTGCAGAATTACTTTGTGCAAAAGGCTATATGGATTAATTATTATATTGGAGTGATACTATGAAAAATCGTGTATTTGAAGGCTGTGCTACCGCCTTAATAACCCCAATGCTTAAAGATGGTAAGGTTGACTTTCCTCGTTTAGAGAAGCTTGTTGATGACCAAATTGCAAAAGGCATTGACGGCTTGGTTATTTGCGGTACAACAGGTGAAAAATCAACCCTTCGATACGACGAGCATCTAAAGGTAATCGAAATTGCTGCTAAAACTTGTAATAAACGTGTTCCTATTATTGCAGGTACCGGTAGTAACGATACCGTATACTCAGTTGAGTTATGCCGTGATGCAGAAGCATTAGGCGCTGATGCACTATTAATGGTCACCCCTTATTATAATAAGACTTCCCAACGTGGTCTTGTAAATCATTATAATTATATTGCAGACAGAGTAACAAAACCGATTATTCTTTATAACGTACCTTCACGTACAGGTGTTAATATTGCACCTTCAACCTATAAAGAACTTGCGAAG
>JBGVDY010000042.1:0-2878 GCA_045119585.1 Acutalibacteraceae bacterium
AATTATTATTTATGCTGATTTAAGAAATAATTTTTAATTTTTTCATCAATATCCATTTCTCTGACATATTTTCGTTCCTGTTTACTTACTTTACCGTTCCCATTTTTATCGCAATATATTTTATAAAGTAAATATTCACCAACATCTATACCGATAGACTTCATATAAGCAATACGAGCAATTTCAACACCTGCATTAATTTCATCAGATGTGTAACCTTCTTTAAGCATTTCATCGTGCATCTTCTCATATAACTTTTGACTTTTGCGCTGTTCCGCATAAAGCTCATCAAACTTATCCCGCTTTTGCTTGTCGTTTTCGGCTTCTTTAACATCACGTACAGTCTTGGTGATTTCCTTTTCAAGCTTTTCTTTATCTTCATCATCCAAAGACTTGTAAGTATTATTGTCGGAAAGCTCACCGATATAGCCCTTTATCTCTTTATTTACTGCGCGGTCCACTTTGTCATTAACGAAAATGTCATTACATAGATTATAAACCGCTCGGCCATCTCTTAGAACGTTCTTTACAGGCAAGCCAAGAAACGCCGCTAAACTACCTAAAACGCTTTCAAACTTTTCATAATCGGTTTTACTTTCACTGTTTAGATATTTTATTGATTGAGCTAAATCGCTGAAAAGGTTCATATCCGCTCTCTCTACAGTATAGCCTTCGAAGATTGAAACAATATCCTTAACAAACGGTATTAATCCTAATGGGTTGATATCGGAAGCAAAGTTACTTGTAACTTCGCCAATATACTTTTCAAGATATGTCTTTTCTTCATCATCGTCACGAGCAGCTGTTACAAGTGATTTAAGCAGCGAGTTAAGCGCAACACTTCCCACGAATGCAGCAACTGCACCCACTGCAAAGCGTTTACCTTCCTTACCCCCTGTTTTAGCCTGCTCGGCAGCATTCATTAAAAGGTTTAGCGAAACTGTTGGTTCAGACATAAACGCCGTTAGCATTTGGGCGCCCGTAGATTTTGAGCGCATTATTTGCGAACGTGAAATCGTTGAATCGTAAACTTGTGTACGGTTCACAACATCGGTAAAACGCTTTCCGCAAGCTTCAAAGTATTCCTGGCTTCCAACCTTTAAATTCGTAGTGTCTACAATTTCCGATTTGACTGCTGCCCAAATATGTGCCCAGGTTATTTCATCAGCTTTCGCCGCAAAATAGGACATCTTATCATCGCGATAAGTGGAATCCTTACTAACTAAAGCTTTTACTTTATTTTTTAAACCATAAGGTATTTCCTGCAAAAGCCAGTTAGTTGTAGCTGCGCCTACACCCGTATCAAAACGTCCCATCTCCTTAATACCCGCAACAGGCGCATATTTTACACACTCTTGATAATCCCTTTCCGAAAACTTAAGTGTTGTAGAAAGAAAATATTTAGGTTTAATATATGCCATAGCACGCATTATTGCAGAAGGTTGTTGTATTACAACAGATGCCGAAGCAAAAACCGCTCCCTTTTTAAATTTACTTATCCAACGGTTTATAGCTTTATCGGTATTAGCAACTCTAACGTTACCGTTCATATCTTCTATAAAGCTTTTTATATAAGAAACCGCCGCCTTACCATAAACACGTTCGATTTCCGACTGTATACTTCTTACATCCATATCACCTTTCGGTGAATTTTTGAAGTTGAAAATCCTATTCATATTTTCAAGCGGGATTGTAAGCGCATTGTACATACACATACGGTTTATATGGTCAGCGCATACTGTTGAGAAATCGGAAAGTACTAACGGATTATTAGCGCCAACAACAGTATTCTTTGTGAAAGATTGATGCTTAAGCCTTGATTCATTAGTAACACCGGGTTGAGAATATAAGAAATTCTGTGCCGAATTATAAGGTATATAATATTTTTCGTTATATTTTCTAATACCGTATAATTGCATCGATATTTCATTACCCAAAACCGCCATATCGGTGGATAAGTATTCAACGAAATCATCCACATAGGCGAGCTGCTCCTCAGTAAGCCACAGTTCAATCTTTTTAACATCACTAGGCGTTATACGGTGCGCTCTCGAATCCACTTCTTCCGAAAAAGCCTCAGCAATTCGCTTTCTACCTTTTTCATCACTTGACTTAAACTTCTTAATAACGTCGTTTAGTTTCTTGGCAGATGGTTCTATAACAACACCGCCGCGGAACAAGTGCTCAGCTTTTTGGAAGTCATTGCCGTATTCACGCTTTGCGGTAGCATATAAAAGCATTGCTTGTTCGCGGGTAATTTCAATATCATCGCCCTTTTCGGTTTTAAATTTAAAGGTATCCTCTCCCCATTGGGCATAGCGATATTTTTCCTTTATCTGTCGTATAAAGGTTTTTCCGTTCTCAACATTCCTAAACCACTTATTTTGGGCATTAACGATATCATCAAACAGCGTCTTAAACACACCGCCAATTTTATCAAAGAAATATACCGGTGTCATATTACTGTAAACAATAGCATTATCGGCCGCTCTTGTAAGCGCATTTTCCTTTTTGGAATCCTTGCTTACAAGCTCAAACATTGCAGTATTGCCTATTTCGCTCATCTGATATTGCTTACCCTCAATAAACATTTCATTTGCCTGTTTGATAATTTGAGCAAAGTTATCAACTATATTCCTTACAAGTAAGGTTTCATAATAATTAAGGTCGCGCAATGTTTTACCGTCAAGACTTTCGCGAAGGGTTTTAATATCCTGTAATACATCTTCATCAAGACCACTATTAGATTCTTCGGCAGAAGTTTCCCTTAGTGCATCGGAATATGTAAGGTAGATATTTCGCAAATCCTTCTTATCGAACGGTGACCTGTCATTTTCAACAAACACACTAATAAACTTAGTTATTTCTTCCTTAAGCT
>JBGVDY010000043.1:0-6607 GCA_045119585.1 Acutalibacteraceae bacterium
TTATATTATACCACGTATTTTCCGAAACAACAATACTTGAAGTATTGATTTCGCCCGATTCTTCCTGCTCACCGGCTTCGTTAGTTACATACGTTTTCTCATTTGTAAAGGTGTTAGTAAGCGTTGAGCCACCTAATGACAAGGTTTCACCTTTATTATTTGTAGTATAGCGGTACAGCTCTACAGGGGTTTCATCAGATATATCAAAAACAACGGATATTACAGTTTCATTATCCTCTGACGTTTCATACGTGTATTCTGTTCTTAGATTATTTTTATAATCTGTTACAGTCAATAACTGCGGTTCTTGGTCGTTGACGTCAGTAACCTCGCTGTAAGTATAACTGAACAGCTTATTTTCATCAGTTTCATTACCCGAAAATACCTCAGTTACATTACCATTGCTGTCGTAATTATACCACAGGCTTTGACCGTTAGCATATGTTTCGCTATTAAGCTTATCTACTGAATAATCATAAGAGATTAAAGCGGTATCATTAACATATATGCTTTCGATACTGTTGTCACTGTAATTTATTGTATAAATATCAAACTCGGTTTTAGTAAGTTCTTCATAATCGGCATAGGTATATAAATACTTAAGTCCGTTTTCGACGTCCTCAATTACAGGACTTCCGTTTGAGTTATACTTATAAAATACAGTATTTTCGTTTGAACTGTTATATACAATATCTCCCGATGCATTTCTACCTGTTTTGCTTTGCTGCTCTATTTTTGTTTCATCAAGCACCCACTGAGCATCGGTTGTTTCCTTAGTATATTCAGCATTAGAAACAGTTACCATAGAAGCTATGCTTTCTTCCACTCTTTGCTCTGTTTCGGTTTTCACTTCTTCGTCAACAGAGTAGTCAAACAAAACAGCTTCGTCGGTTATCAGTTCCTCGTCTTCCTCTGTGGGAACGGTATATGAATAATACGAAACAACCTTATCATTTTGATATACAAACTCTGACACCGTATTTTCTGTGGTAGTTTCATCTGTCGGAGTTGTCACCGTTTCTTCATCATTATAAGGTGATGCTGGGTCATAACCGTCGTTTACTATACTTGTATTATTATATTCAATACCCGATACAACGCTTGACCTTTGTGCACTTTGCACACCTAAAAATTTGTACGACTTTTGAAGAGCTATATCATAAACATTTGTATGCTGTTCGGTATATGGAACGGTGGTCTCGGCGTATTGCTCTGCTTTTGCCTGTGCTTCGGTATCATCAGAATTTACCGCCGCATAAGTATAGTCTGTACGGTCAGTACTATTTAAAGTAATTTTTGACAGCACTAGATAATCGTACCCGCCAATAGAAGATTCTACCGTAGATACTTCACTATCGTTAATAATCGCAAGCTTTACCGAATCATAATAAAATGTAACTATATTTTCTCCGCTTGATGAAGCAGTTACTGCAACCGTTTCATCTTCTGTTTTATAGGACTCTTCGCTTTGCGAATTTGAGGTTATTGAAGCAAGGTTACCGCTTTGCAAGCTTAAAACACCAATAGTTCCGTTATTCTCACCTACAGATAATTCAATCGTTATTTGTGTGTTATTATCATTTTGTTCCCTTACAAAGTTAACAATATAACTACCGTCACTTAAAGATGCTATGAGTTTGTCCTCATCATAAGTTACGGTAATTTGAACAGTACCGTTTTTATCCTCGGATTTTACAAATCTTCCATCGAGGTTGAAATAGTATTTATTTCCATAACGGTCAGTACCAACAAAGCCATTTAATGAGCCTGTTGTATCGTCCTCTCCCGAATAGGTGATATACTTTTCAAGTGTATAATCATAAGGAAATCCGCAAAGCTTGTAGGTTACTTCTCCGTCTTCTTCGGTTGGTTCTACTGCGCCGATGCGATAAGCCTTACCCTCGCCTGTATGAAGATAGGCGGCGGTTTCGTTCACATATTCTATTTGTGGGATATCTAAGCTCCAGCCTGTACCAAAACCGTAAACCGAATCCATAAAATTCGTGCCGTTTTCAGCAGAAACAAAGGCTTCTGCGCCGTCACTAATTACCGCAGCATACGGCGCGTTGCCAAGGTCGGCAGTATTATCCCAATAGCAGAGATTTAGCGTTGCAGTAGCATCACCCACCGAGCCTGAAAGCGCATAGGTGTAATCCGTCTCGCCGAATTCGTTATATGAAATAATTTCGGAAATATTACTTTCAAAGCTGTTATCCTGATATTTATTGAATAAATCCTCAGAATAAGTAGTTGCTGTCAATGTATCTTCAATAAGCCAATGGTATGTATTGTTATACTCGTAAACAGATTCTGCTACTGCAGATACCGATTGCATACTGAGTGCCATTATTAGCATTACAGCAACTATGCGGAGGTATTTTCTTGTTTTTTCTTTAAGCATTTTAAGCTCCCTCCTTTACTTTTCTACAAATGCTTCAATATTAAGGGTGTATTCACCCACAACTGACGATTTAACTTCAATATAGCAGGGATTATTTGTTGTTTTAACCTTTAAATAATCTCCCGCTGCGCTGGAAGTGCCCAAAACTCTTTGGCCATCATCTGTAACTTCAACAACCGAAACTGTAAGATTTTCAGGAACTATTATTTGTAGCATTATAAGGTTTTCAACAGATACTTTATAATAGTCAATTTCATTTGACTTATAAATATAATGGTCGGTAATAGATACTGATTTTTTACTGCCGTATGGGTTATCTACTGTTTCATTATCATCAAAATTTACCGTAGTCGCACCAGCTATAGTACCGTCACTCAAATCATCTTGATCTTTAACATCTATTGTTATAGTTTTTACATTATTACTTTCATTTTTTTCGGAAACTGTACCCGCTGAATCAACCGTAGCAGTAATTGTATATGTTCCTACTTCATTAGGCGTCCAGCTTGCAGTTGAACTCTTTGTTCCTGAAGCTGCAAGCGAGCTTACAGATAGTGTTGTTGAATACACACTTGTTCCGCTACTGTTTTTAACATTGATTACAAGTTTACTTGCAGCAGCCGTTGAATTTACATTTTTAACAGTTGCCGAAATTGTTGCAGCTTTACCTATAATTGCATCACTGCAAGAAAGTGTGCTAACAGTTAAATCGGGTTTGTCAAGAACCGTAACTGTCACAGTTTTAGTATTATTGCTTTCATTCTTTTCACTTACAGCACCTGCCGAGTCAGCAGTGGCGGTTATTGTGTATGTTCCTGCGGTGCTTGGAGTCCAGCTTGCAGTTAAACTCTTTGTTCCTGAAGCTGCAAGCGAGCTTACAGATAGTGTTGTTGAATACACACTTGTTCCGCTACTGTTTTTAACATTAATTGCAAGTTTACTTGCAGCAGCTGTTGAATTCACATTCTTAACTGTTGCCGAAATTGTAGTAGCCGTACCCGTAATTGTATCACTGCAAGAAAGTGCACTAACAGTCAAATCGGGTTTATCAAGAACCGTAACTGTCGCAGTTTTAGTATTGTTACTTTCACTCTGCTCACTTATAGCACTTGCCGAGTCCGCAGTAACGGTTATTGTATATTTGCCTGCCGCACTTGGTGTAAACGATGTACTTAAAGCCTTTGTACCGCTTGCCGTAAGTGAAGAAACACTTAAATTCTTAGATAGCACCGAAGTTCCTGCAGAATTAGTCACCTTGACATTTACTGTAGAAGCCCCTGCAGAATAATACAAATTTTGGATAGTTGTACTTATATTTACCGCACTGCCCACAACATTACCCGACGTACTAAGTGCCGAAACCTTAAGGTCGGGTTTAACAGTAGTAAAAGCCCAATTTTGATAATTCTTCTTATTATACTCCGTTAATTTAACCGTACTGTCAGATGTGCTTCCGCTCGCAATTTGCACCGCCTGTTCTAAATACTTTTTAGGCACTAAACGATAACCGTATTTACTTTTTATTATCCTAAACAATTGATATTCAGAACCTGTTGCAGTTGCCGTTCGTATATTTGACTCAGTATCACCGTCATATTGATGTTCTAATTTTAAATTTCTTCCCGTATTGCAAACCGGACTTAAAGTGTAATAACCATCGCTAACATATTTCACTTTCCATTGCTGGTATTTATCATACTGCAATGACTTTTGATATACGTCATATTCGTCTGAATTTTGAGCTGTCATATATTTACCAGACTGACCGTTTTTTAAATAGTATGTACCGTTCGCAACAGTCTGCTCAGGCGCCAAATATCTTAAAACTAATGTCGGTTTATTTGAGCTTGCCTCAGAAGAGCCAAAATGTCCGCATTTAGTAGTGCTTTCGCTACTCGATTTAACCATAAAACCGTAAGAAGGATAATGTGTGCCTGTGCACCATTTTTTAGCCACAGATTTTATATTAAAATAATAACGATGTGTATGTGTCTGCTCAAGTCCTAACTCATAGGAAATAGTTTTAGTTGCAGCAGGAGAAGATGCATAATTCGAAGAATCACTTAAGCCTGCTGAATTCCATGTTACTGTTGATTCGCTCCAACTTTTGTAATATTCATAAGCTTGAAGCGTTATCTCTGTCTCATAGCACATTAAATCTCTTAGAGAAAAATATGATGTATATATTTGTGATTCATCTATTGCCGTCAAATCCAAAGAGGTAAAGGCAATTAGAATTCTCGAAACGCCCTGTTCACTTCGTTTTCCAGCATAGAGAACTGCCGTGTTCGGATTATTTTCATCAGGATTGCTTTTATAAAGGGATATATCCTTAACACCGTAATCACCAATATCCGTATAATCAGGGTCAACGGTCACAGGATAAACGGTATCTTCACTTAATAAAAATTCTTGATTTACATTAGCGGTTACAATCCAAGTATTATCTGCTGTTTTTTCATAAGTGTAATAACAATTTTCTGCTACTTTTCCCGCAGCGTCAAATACATAAATCGGATTAATATAACCAGTCATCTCTTCGGTTTCAGGATTGCTTACATACAACCCACCATCGCCCAGATCAACTATTTCCCCCTCTTCAAAGTCAAACTCAAAAGAATAGGTACTTTTATCGGTTGGTTCATTTAATATTACATCTTGTTTTACACCATTTAAAAGAGGTGTATATCTCAACACTGTATTTTCGCCAAAAACATCAAAATAATCAACATATTCTTCTGTTGCCTTTATTTCAGAACTTTCAGGAATAAAACCATCTAACACATTTAGATTAATTCCTACTGCTAAAGCACCCTTAGAAGTAGCTACTTTATTTTGATTATTCTTTATTGATATACCTATAGGTTTTACATTAATTTCATTATTGCCTTTAAGTTTTATTCCTTTTTTTATATCCTTAGGAAATTTAGTAGAAAAAGCGCCACAAGCATTCTTATACGCATATCCCCATTCACGGCATTTTACTATAGAATTATCAGAATCTTTAACATTTCCATATTTATCCTCATATTTAGCGGGAACGTTATAGTAGTACATTGTTCGGGTATTATCTTCGTTTTGAAATATTACCGTATAAATATTAGGTTCTTCAGAATAAAGTCTTACCTTATGCCCTGCTTCAACTGCTTCATCATAATCAATTCCCACAGGAACCTCTTCAACTGTCAACTTTTTGTTTTTCAATTCTTCTAATGATAAAGCCTCGCTTTTTGAGTTCCGATTTCCACCAGTTTGATTGTTAGAAACTGCGACATTAATTACAACACTACTAACGATCAAAACCAAGCAACTTATTATAGATAAGATTTTAGTGTTTATTGTTTTACCTTTTTTCATTTTAAAACCTCCATTTTGATTGTTTATATATGACTATGCTATCTAAATTATAAAATTCAATTTTCACATTATCCATTGATTATCGATGTTGTATTTTGTTATATTTTGTTGGTTTATGTTGACTTAAAAGTAAAATAATGTTAAAATTAATAAAGCAAGTTATATTAGAGGTGAATCTATGGATATTTTATTAGTTGAAGATGATTTATTAGAAGTTAATCAATTATCAGAAGCTATTGAATCAGCGGATGGTCTTGAACTTATAGGTATTACAAACAATTCCTCGAAAGCTCTTGAATATATATGTGATTATCTCCCTGATATTGTAATTTTAGATTTAGAATTATTACAAGGTTCAGGTAGTGGGCTAACTCTATTGACTGAGTTGAATAATACTTCCCTAAGTAAAATTCCGTACATTTTGGTAACAACTAATAACACAAGTTCCCTTACCATGGATTACGCCCACCAATATGGTGCAGATTATATAATGACAAAGCACCAAACTGATTATAGCGCCAAAAGTGTTGTAAACTTCATTCAAATGGTCAAACCCATTATAAATAAAAAACATAAAAAAGTCGTTCCTGTCACTCCTACAGAAACGACTACTCAATTAAGAAAAAGAACCACAAGACGTATAATTTCCGAACTTAATATTATCGGAATCAATCCAAAATCAGTTGGTTTCATTTACTTAGTTGATGCAATAAATATTATGATTGAACATAAAACACAAAATATATCAAGTATTATTGCACAAACACACGGAAAAACAGATGCAAGTGTTGAAAGAGCTATGCAAAATGCAATAAATCGCGCATGGCGAACTAATAATATTGATGAATT
>JBGVDY010000044.1:0-2688 GCA_045119585.1 Acutalibacteraceae bacterium
GTAAGACCGCTTTTGCGAACGTGGGCGATTTTCTCTAAAAGCTCTTCAGAGAAATTGTCAATTCTAAGTGAAGGCAGCGCAAGGCTTATGTGGTTTTGCTCGGTCCATTCAAGCATATTGTTAAGTAATGGCTCTAACTCACGGTAATCACTTGTACTAAGCGAGGAAAGCGAAATTTCGTCATAGCCTGTATTTTCACAAAGGCATTTTGCCTGTGCGTTTACTACTTCGCAGCTTTTTTCACGTACAGGGCGGTAAATAAACCCTGCCTGACAAAAACGGCAACCACGAATGCAACCGCGAAAAACCTCTTGCACGGCACGGTCGTGAACAATTTGTATAAAAGGTACTACAAAATTATCGGGGTAAAAAGCCTTATCCATATCTCCAATAATACGTTTTTTAATAGTTTGGGGCGCATCACCCTTAGGTGTTATAGATTTAATTTTTCCGTCATCTAAATACTCTACTTCATAAAGCGACGGTACGTAAACGCCTTCAATTTTTGCGGCCGCTTTCAAAAATTCTGCCTTATTAAAGCCTTTTTTCTTATGCTCTTTATAAAGGTCAATAACTTCTAAATCAACTTCTTCGCCTTCGCCTAAGAAGAAAATATCAATAAAATCGGCAAGCGGTTCGGCATTACACACACAAGGTCCGCCCGCTACTACTAACGGATATTTTTCATCACGTTCACTTGCCCTTAGCGGTACACCCGCTAAATCGAGCATATTAAGCACGTTGGTATAACTCATTTCATACTGAAGCGTAAAGCCAATAAAATCAAAATTCTTTATCGGGTCACGGCTTTCAAGCGCAAAAAGCGGAATATTATGCTCGCGCATTTTTTCTTCAAAATCGGTCCAAGGTGCAAAAACACGCTCGCACCAAATATCCTCACGCGAGTTAAACTGCGAATAAAGTATTTTCATACCAAGGTGCGACATACCTATTTCGTATGTATCCGGAAAGCAAAAAGCAAACCTTACGTCCACCTTTTCTTTATCCTTTATAACGCTGTTTATCTCTCCACCCGAGTATCTGCCGGGTTTTTGAACAGATAAAAGCAATCTTTCAAATTCTTTTTCAGTCATAAATATACTCCAAAGCATTATAAATAATATATTTAATAATACTATAATTCTAAAAATGTTGCAACTTTTATTTGAAATCAAAACAAAAATATCACACTTTTTGTCTTTTGGTTGACCTTTTATACACATTATGATAAAATTTTCCTTGAAAGAAGGGTCCTTATGAAAGTAGTAAATAACGATATTATAAATAAAATAGAAAATTATATAGAAGAAAATAAAGATTCTATTATTAACGACCTTTTAAGTCTTGTTCGCATTCCGTCCGTACAGTCGGAAGCTTCTATAGGTGCGCCGTTTGGCGAAGGTAATAGAAAAATGCTACAGGAAACCGCCGCTTTATATGAACGAAACGGTTTTAAAAGCGAAATCGAAAAGGAAGGTTATTACACACTTTCTTATTATGAAAACACAGGTAAAACTATTGGCGTTTTTTCACACGGCGACGTTGTCCCCGCTGATGGTGAGTGGCTTATTTGCCCACCCTTTGAACCAATTATAAAAGACGGATATATGTTTGGCCGCGGTTGTAATGATGATAAATCGGGTGTTATTGGCACTTTATATGCCGCAAAAATTATAAAGGAGCTAAAGCTACCCTTTAAAAGTCGGCTTGTGATGTACACCGGTACAAATGAAGAAACCGGTATGGAAGATATTAAAAGATTTTCGGCAAACGAAAAAATGCCGGATTTTTCATTAGTTCCCGATGCCGATTTTCCTTACTACTGTGGTGAGCGTAGCATTATCAGATACTACATAACAAGTCAAAAGCAGTTTGAAACTATAAAGGAGTTTTGTGGCGGTAAGGTTCCAAACGTGGTTTTGGGTGAAGTTAATGCAAAAATCGACTATTCGCCCGCTCTCTATAGCGAAATTGAAAATATTTGTTCCAAAAACAGCTCAATTAAAGCCTATAATGACGAAAACACAATTTATATTTGTGCAAAAGGTATCAGCGCACATACAGGCGCTGTAGATAAAGGTCTTAATGCCGCAAAGCTTTTGGCTGATACATTACTTTGCTGTGAAAATTTACCACAAAACGACAAGGATATTTTGAGTGATATAAGCCGCTTTATATGTGACGGTCATGGCAAAGGCTTCGGTATTGAGCATATTGATAAAAACTTCGGAAATCTTATTTGTTCAAATGGCGTAGCACTTATGGAAAACGGCAAAATTAAATTAAGCTTTGATATACGCGCAGGGCTTGAATTTAAAATTGATGATATTAAGCAAAAGGTGTTTACCGCTTGCGGTGACAGCTGGAAAGCCGAATTCACAAGATGCTCAAAGGGTTATTTTTTAAGTGACGACTCACCAATCGCAAAATCTATTCTTGAAACCTACGAATACGTAACCGGTATAAAAGGTAAAAAACCTATGGCAATTTCGGGCGGCACCTACGCCAGAGAGCTTAAAAACGCTTTGCCGATAGGCACTATTAACCATAATTTAGATGAACCTATCGACCTACCTTTAGGTCACGGAAATTACCATGGTCCTGATGAAAAGCTAAGTATTAAAGGCTTTTTAAACGCCATAAAAATTCTTGCCTGTATACTATTAGAAACTGATGCTATATTGAATG
>JBGVDY010000045.1:0-3802 GCA_045119585.1 Acutalibacteraceae bacterium
GCCGTATTCACACGAAGAAACCCCGAAAGCATTAAAATTAAAACCTCAACCGCAAAGGTTTTGCATATTGATAATATTTTAGATTATAAAAACGAAATTGACGTACTTGTTATTTGCGGCGGCAGCGCAACAGATTTACCTGTACAAACACCAGAATACGTAAAATATTTCAACGTTATTGACAGCTTTGATACCCACGCAAAAATTCCTGAGCATTTTGAAAACGTTGATAAAAATGCTCAAGAAAGTGGAAAAATAGGTATTATATCTGTAGGTTGGGACCCCGGTATGTTTTCGCTCAACCGCCTTTATGCCAACGCTATTTTACCTTGTGGCAGTGATTACACTTTTTGGGGCAAAGGTGTTAGCCAAGGTCATTCCGACGCTATTCGCCGCATAGACGGTGTTATAGATGCAAGACAGTACACTATTCCGATAGATACCGCAGTAGAAGCCGTTAAAAGCGGCAGCCAGCCCACACTTACTACCCGCGAAAAGCATAAAAGAGAATGCTTTGTAGTAGCTGAAGAAGGCGCCGATTTAAAGAAAATAGAAAACGAAATAGTTACTATGCCTAACTATTTTGCCGACTATGATACTACAGTTCATTTTATAACAATGGAAGAAATGAAGCGTGACCACTCCGGTCTTCCCCACGGCGGTATGGTTATTCGCAGCGGCAAGACAGGTTTTAATAACGAAAACACCGCTGTAATTGAATATAACTTAAAGCTTGACTCTAACCCCGAGTTTACCGCAAGCGTGCTTATAGCATATGCCAGAGCTGCTTATAAGCTAAATCAAAACGGTGATAAGGGTTGCAAAACCGTATTTGATATTCCGCCTGCGCTTTTATCTTCAAAATCTCCCGAAGAATTAAGAAAAAACCTACTTTAAAATAAAAACTAAAATAAATCTTTAGAGTATTAAAAAGCTGTGTAGTTTTCTACACAGCTTTTTTAAAACCTGCAACGTATCGGTACATCATAACAAGTGATGTACTTAATAAAATGCCACCAACAATATCGGTAAACCAGTGCACCCCTGAAACCAGCCGTCCAATAACCATAAAGATAATAAATATCTTAATCAAAATCACCAACACTTTTTTAACCTTACTGCTTTTTATTCGACTATTAAACTGCATTATTGCCGTAGACATAACGCATATCACAAGCAATGTGGTTGAGGATGGGTAGGAAACTTCCAAAATTCCATTTATAAGCACAGGTCTCATATTAATTACAACTATTTCAAATACTATATATATAGTCATTACAATTATATAAAATCCCCCAAGGATAAATATATCGTAATCAACCTTACCCAACCTTTTTCGCTTAATCCATTGCGCAATACCAAAAGTTGCAAACCCTAAAGCCACGAAAATCGGCACAAAACCAAGCCAATCAGTAATATGATAAAGCATCATATTCACACCTGTCAATTCGTGTGCAAAGTAATTTACCTTAGAAAATCCAACCTTCGAGCCTAAAGGTCCTATTGCTTGAACGTCTATAAAACGAACGGCTAATGTCCACAATATAAATACTATAAGCATAAACAACGAAGCATATAAATTCCAACAATTTTTCTTTTTCATTTTTTATCCGCCTTTTTAATATTTTGCTTTTGCCGTATTACACTATAAGGTAAAATAAAAAACATGAAAAGAAACAAGGTGTCACCTGCGTGACACCTTTCGTAACATTAACGTTTTATAATCATTAGTACCTTTATTATTAAAAAGACAAACAAAAAAGTTGCGGCATATGGTTGCTGACCTATAACAAACATAAATACTCCAACCGTATTTAAAAGCAAGGAAATTTTCCTTTTATTGTGTACCCAAAAAGAATGTTCAAGATTTTGAAGAGAAAGGGTTGCAACCCCAATTATAATAATTCCAATAACAACTGCATAATAGCACCATTTTAAATACCACGCAATACTTGTAAGCAATAAAAGAGAAACCCCCTGTATTATACTTTCTGATTTTTGCGCAAAAAACGGCAAGAAAATAAGCATAGCAGCCCCTATATCAAGAAGTCCGTATACAATATCACAAAAATGATTTTCTTTTATTCGGTTATCCGCTTCAGATAATGTGAGCAATTCCTCACCCGACAAAAGTTCATCAACCGTAACGTCAAAAAATTTTGCTATTGCTTTTAATGATTCTATATTCGGATAACCTCTACCTGCCTCCCACTTTGAAACGGCAGTACGAGAAACAAAAAGCTTATCGGCTAATTCTTCCTGAGTAAAACCTTTTTGCTTTCGCAGTTCTTGTAATTTTTCATTAAATTCCATAGTAACACTCTTTTGCAAATATTGTTTATAAATCAGTTGTATTATATCACAGTTAATCAAATTATTAAAGGGAATATTAAAAGACCCGTGGATTTTTGAAACCACGGGTTCAATTTTACTAATACTCTTTTAGTTTTAAATTCTATTCGCTTTTTTAGAATTTTAACACTTTTTCATTTCCCGACGGAGTGTACTGTCTATACTTAACACCCGCGGTGTCAAACATTCTTTTAGACGCCTTTACGCTATCCGAATCAGCATATTTATCTTCCATATAAACAATTTCCTTAATACCCGACTGCACAATAGCCTTCGCGCATTCGTTACACGGGAAAAGTGTAACGTAAACTGTACAACCGCGAACGTTACCACGCTCACAGTTAAGTATCGCGTTAAACTCCGCATGGCAAACATAAAGATATTTTGAATCAAGTCCAACACCGTCGCGGTCCCACGGATATTCATCATCACTGCAACAGCGTGGCATTCCGTTATAGCCCATAGACAAAATGCGCTTGTCATCGTTAACAATACATGCACCAACCTGTGTTGAAGGGTCCTTACTACGCATTGCCGAAAGCATTGCAATACCCATAAAATATTCGTCCCAAGTTAAATAGTCACTTCTTTTCACGTTTGTCACCTCAATTTAATAATATACTTTATTGCGATATTTTGCAATCATTATTTTTCAAAAGATATATTCCGCACAAAATCATTACAAGCGGGAAAATGCTTGCAATCGCCATTCCTAAATTCAAGCTTGCCCTATCGGCTACTGCGCCTATAATCCAAGGACCTAATGTACAACCCGCATCACCGCAAAGCGCTAACGCGCTAAACATAACCGCACCGCCATTTTTAAAGCAGCGAGCCCCTTCCGAATATACTCCCGGCCAAGAAATACTTACCGTAAATCCGCAAAGGGCACAGCCTATTAACGCGATTACCGGTATATGACAAATAGCTACAACCAAATAACATATAAAGCAAAATAAACTTAACACAATAAGCGATTTTATAAATGGTAGCTTTTTAGAAAATTTAGCGTATAAAATCCTTCCTGTGCCCATAAATAATGCAAAAGCACACGGACCTGAAATATCACCTATAATCTTTGAAACACCTAACGCGTTTTGCACGAAAATAGATGCCCATTCTGCCATAGCGATTTCGCTTGCGCCGCCGCAAAGCATCATTACCATAAAAATAATAAACTTTTTATTTTTAATAAGTTCAAAAAAAGTTAAGTTTTTTTGCTCGGCATCAGGCTCTACAATAGGCACCTTTAAAAAGCTAAACATATTTATAAATGGCACAATAGACCATATAAGCGGTACGTACATCCAATTCACAAAGCCTAAAAGATAAATAAGCATTGTAGTAAGCAAAACCGTAGCGGCTTGCCCCCAACAGTAAAACGAATGTAAAAAAACCATGTTTTTAGCCTTATTACGTGTAGGTAGCATTTCTATCATCGGGCTTAAAA
>JBGVDY010000046.1:0-5019 GCA_045119585.1 Acutalibacteraceae bacterium
TCCCAACCGATTATGTATTTGATGTAGATGCTTACAACGAAAAGGGAATTGATGAATTTACAAAATTGTTAGATTAATCTAACAAAAATCGTATTAATAAAACACACCTTATTCAAGTTGAATAAGGTGTGTTTTTTATAAAGTATAACGGTATAACTATTTAGCTTTTGTAAGCTTTTTTGGTATAAATTCAATAAAGGCCTGAACCTTGCTTATAACATAAGAAAGCAATAACGAACAAATAAATACCACAGGCACTATAATTAAATAATAGGGTAACCTATCGGTCATTTTGGGTACCATTTCTAACAATATAGAATAAAAATAATTATCAAAAATCCACGAAACCAGATAAGAAGCAAAACATAATCCCGATATAGTTTTCAAGAATTTTATCCATTTATCAGAAAACTTACTATAATCTCTGTTTATAAGGAAAACGAAAACTAATGTGGCTAAAACAACATTAAAAATCGACTCGTAATCACACCAATCTCCCCAAATAAAAGTATGATTATGTGAACGCCAAAAAGTATATGCACCCGATAATGCCCATGTTACAAATATCAACAAAGCATTTACCGATTTTTTAAGCTTAAGCCCATACTCGCTTAAATAACAGCCTATAACATAATAGGTTACAGGATAAAGTGAACTCCACCAAGAAGGCAATATTTGCTGATATGTTCTAGAAGATGAAGGCAGTATCCACCATTCTAAAGATTCAAAATTATAAACATTTACAACGGCAGGTAAGGCGGTAATAATTGCCAAAACCAAAACTAAAGCTTTTTTGGTATTCTGCGCAGGAATGTTATTATATAAAATATTAATAAATGGAATAATTAGAAATAATCCCAAATACATTTCAACATACCACGCATACGGAGCGGCAGAGAAATCCAATATTGCAAAAACAGACTTTTTAATAGGCCAATCTATTTTCAAAAAATATGTTGAATATATCAAACAACAAATGCATGCCAAAACATAGGTTAAATAGGTTTTTCCAAGCTTTTTATAATATTCAATTGTGGGTTTCTTGTTTCGCATTAAATAGCCCGATAATAGCATATAAAGCGGTACGCAAATTATAAAGAAGCTACGCACAAAAACCATAATCAGCATTTTTTCGCCTTGCACCACATTTTGATAAAAACCATTGCGCAAGAAAAAATGAACCGAAACTACAGAAAAAAACGCAAATATGCGAATAATATCCGCTCCAACATTTCTTTTTGGAGTAATTATTTGATTATTATTCATATAAACTCTCCTGCAATATTCAATATAAATTTCTTATCAATTAAAAGCCACTAAAAGTGGATTTTAATTTTAATTTTCATAAAATACGCTGTGGTTGAATACTTTCTTATCTCCGGCTTCCAGTTTTAATATGCCTTCTTTTTTGGTGATATCGGTAACACCGCCGTTAGAAGCGCAAATACCTGCCCAAGGCTCAAAGCAAATATACGGGGCTCCCGGCTTATGCCACAAAAGTAAATAATCAAAGCCTTCGTACTTAATCGAAGCGCTCTCACCTGTTTTGCGGTTACGGAGTGTCGCATAGCGAGATTTAACATCCTTAAATATAATAGAATCTATATTAAAATAATGCTCATAAAGGGGCAAAACATTGCTGTCCTTTAATAAAATATTTCTTGTGCAGGGTACGGTTTTATCAGTATACGTAACGTTATAAAGTGTTTCCTTACGCTCGAAGATAATATCGTAATCTTCTATACCGCCTTCACAGTAATAGCTTTCGTGAGCACCTACCGAATAGTACATAGTGCTATTCGATTTATTTTTAATTTCATAAGCGGTATCAAGGCAGTTACCACGGATGGTATATGTAACCCTAAATTCAAAATTCCAAGGGTATTGCTTTAAGGTTTCGGCAGTTTCTTTAAATACAAAGGTAGCAGATAAATCTGTAGCGCACTCTACTTCGGCAACAGTATCCTTAACAAAGCCGTGCATATCCATATAATACGCTTTATCATTATAGGTGTAGTATCCCTCGCGCAAGCGACTGCAAATTGGGAAAAGTACAGGTGAAACATCACCCCAATACTCAGGGTCAGCGGTCCAAACACGGTTTTTACCATCACACAAAAGCTTGCGTACTTCGGCACCCTTTTCTTCTATTTCAACGTACAAAATTTCGTTCTTTAGAATCACCATAAAAAACACTCCTTTTTTGTCATTATACCCTTTATTGCCTTATATTTCAACCAAAATTTAACCTTTTTAAGTCTTTTACATAAAATAGTAAGAGGTGATTTTTTTGGATAAAGATTTATTAGAAAAATATAAAGAGAAAATGCTTAAAATGCATTATGTCGCAAATATGAGTGCTGCTACAGCAACACCTACGACAACTGAACCTTTAGAGCCGAAAAGCACAACCGCCGGCAATCTTATTGGAATAGTAACAGCTATTCGAAGCCTTTACCCCATAAGCAATGCCAAGGCAACCGTTTTTAAGGGCGACTATAACAGCGATATGCAGATAATTGATAGCGATCTTACGGATAATAGCGGGCGTACTAAAATTTTCAATTTGCCCACACCCGAACTTGCATTATCATTAGATGAAACCAATACTCAAATACCCTATTCACTTTACAATTTATTAATAGAAGCCGACGGATATATTAAAAACATACATCTTAATATTCCTGTTTTCAGCAACGTGACCTCGCTTCAGCAATCTAATTTAATTTTAGAAGAAACCGCAGGTCAAGATAAAGGCCCCAAAGTGTTTGATGAAGCACAAAAATACAACTTATAAGGTGATAAAATGCCTGAAATATTATATCCCGTAATTCCCGAAACTATAACTGTACATTTGGGCGCTCCCGGTAGTAATGCTAAAAACGTTACCGTTCCTTTTACTGATTACGTTAAAAATGTAGCATCAAGTGAAATATACCCAACCTGGCCCGAAAACGCACTACGTGCTAACATTTACGCAATTATTTCTTACGCCCTTAATCGTATTTACACCGAATATTACCGCTCTCGTGGGTACGATTTTGATATTACAAACACCACACAATATGACCAAGCTTTTGTAGATAACCGCGAAATTTTTGAAAATATAGGTTACATAGTAGACGAGATTTTTAACGATTATATTGTCCGCCAAGGCAGTATTGAACCACTTTTTGCCGCCTTTTGTAACGGCACCACCTCCACTTGCAACGGCCTTTCCCAATGGGGAACGGTACGGCTTGCTGAAAGTGGCAGAACACCCTTTTCCATTTTACAAAACTACTATGGCGATGATATAGGCATTGTAAACGATGCCCCCGTAGCCTTTACCGAAGAATCCTACCCCGGTGTACCTTTAAAGCTTGGAGATTCAGGAAATAACGTACAAATTATTCAAACCCAGCTTAACCGCATAGCGCGAAATTATCCTGCCATACCAAAAATAGCCGAAGTAAACGGTATTTTTGGAGTGGATACCGAGGAAGCTGTACGCAAATTTCAAGAAATATTTAACCTTACCGTAAACGGTCAGGTAGACAAAGCAACCTGGTATAAAATAAAGCAGTACTACAACGGTGTCAAAAGTCTTTCCGACCTTGTGAGTGAAGGTATCACAACCGCAGAAGCAACCGTACCCTTTGAAACACAAATAAGCGAGGGCGACAGCGGTATACCTGTTACTACAATACAGTATTATTTAAGCATTATTGCCTATTTCAACGGTGCCTTAGAGCCCGTACCGCGAACTGCTTATTACGGTGGCGAAACTGTGGCGGCTGTAGAGCGTTTTCAAGAGTTTTATGGTCTTCCCGTAACCGGCATAGTAGATAACGATACCTGGAACACCATAAGTCGTATCTATACCGAAACTGTCGCATCCTTACCCGAAGGCTACCAAGGCAGTAACGCAAAGCTATACCCTGGATATTTTTTAACCGAGGGTATGCGCAATGAAAGTGTGCGTGATTTACAAAGTTACCTAACACTAATTTCACAAACCATACCCGAAATACCGCAAGTTTCGGTTACGGGGTATTTTGGCGAGCAAACCGAAAATGCCGTGCGCGAATTTCAACGCCTTTTTTCTCTTCCTGTATCGGGTGCAGTGGGTCCTGCTACATGGTCGGCTATAGCTAATCAGTACGATTTTTTTAATAATCAGTAAAATTTATTTTAACTTCTTGCATTTTTAAAATAAAGAGTTATAATATTAGTGTTATTAATTTAAATTTAGGAGTTTTAAAAATGGCAGAAAAATCATCGGGTTGTTCGGGCAACTGTAGTTCTTGCTCACAAAATTGTGGCTCTAGAACTGAGCAAAGCCTTTTAGAGCCTACAGGCGAATACAACAACATTAAACACGTTATCGGTGTTGTAAGTGGTAAAGGTGGCGTTGGTAAATCACTCGTTACTTCTTCCCTTGCAGTACTTATGCAAAAAATGGGTTATAAGGTTGGCATTTTAGATGCTGATATTACAGGTCCATCCATTCCAAAAACCTTTGGCATAAATAGCCGTGCAATGCAAAACGAAATTGGTATTTTACCTACCGAAACCAAAACAGGCATTAAGCTTATGTCTATAAATCTTTTACTCGAAGATAAGGAATCTCCTGTTTTATGGCGCGGTCCCGTAATTGCAGGCGCTGTGAAGCAGTTCTGGCACGACGTTGTTTGGGGCGACCTTGACTATTTATTTGTAGACTGCCCTCCCGGCACGGGTGACGTACCCCTAACCGTTTTCCAAAGCCTACCGCTTGACGGTATTGTTATAGTAACCTCTCCACAAGACTTGGTTTCTATGATAGTTAAAAAGGCTTATAATATGGCAGATATGATGAAAATCCCCGTACTTGGTCTTGTCGAGAATATGAGCTATGTTGTTTGCCCTGAATGCGGTGAAGAATTTAAGATTTTCGGTAGCGGTTCAGAAAGCATTGCCGAAGAGTTAAATATTGATTTGCTCGGTAAAATGCCTATTGATATAAGCGTTGCTAAAATGGTAGATAACGGTAATTTT
>JBGVDY010000047.1:0-5911 GCA_045119585.1 Acutalibacteraceae bacterium
GCTCTACTTTTTACCGTTGGTATGAAGATGCGGATTTTGTAAGATATGTTGAATGGCTTATAGAAAGATATAGCGACAGCGAGCTGGCGAACGCTTGGAGAGCGCTTATTAAGAAGGCAAACAGCGGTAACGTTGAAGCGTTGAAGCTATACTTTGAGCTTAAGGGTAAATACAAGAAAGAAATCGCAATAGACGGTGGTGTGGTGTTTATATCAGGAGAGGATGATATTCCTGATTAAGCAAAGTTATAATCTTCCCCAAATTATTGGGAGCGGTTACGGGGCATTTTGGAAGGACCAAAACAGATATAGGGCATTAAAAGGCGGTAAAGGTAGTAAGAAATCAACTACCACCGCCTTAAATTATATCTTCAGGCTTATGAAATACCCTGATAGCAATTTACTTGTTGTGCGCGGGGTTATGAATACTCACCGAGACAGTACCTTTGCGCAGCTTAAATGGGCGCAAGAAAAGCTTGGTGTTGGTCATTTATGGCAAAATACCGTATCACCTATGGAAATGACCTATAAGCCCACCGGGCAAAAAATATTATTCCGCGGCTTTGACGATGTTCTGAAATTGGCATCCACAACGGTTGCTAAAGGTTATCTTTGTTGGGTGTGGATTGAGGAAGCTTACGAGATAGAAAGTGAAGCGGATTTTGATAAGCTTGACTTGTCGGTTCCGCGTGGTAATGTTCCCTCGAACCTTTTTAAGCAAACAACCTTAACCTTTAACCCATGGAGTGAAACTCATTGGCTGAAAAGGCGGTTTTTTGATACCCCGCACGATAACGTGAGCACATATTCCACCAATTACCTTTGTAATGAGTTTTTAGACAATACTGACCGTCTTGTTTTTGAGCGAATGAGAGTGGAAAACTATCGCAAATATACGGTTGCAGGGCTTGGGGAATGGGGTATTGCTGAAGGGCTTGTGTTTGAAAATTGGCAAGAGCTTGAGTTTGATTATAAAGAGCTTGGTATTGAGCGGGATGAGGACAGTCAAATAACCGTTGATAACAGTTGGAAATACCGAAGCTTCTTTGGTCTCGACTACGGTTACACCAACGACCCTACAGCTTTTATTGCTTTTGCGGTCAATAAGGTTGATAAAGAGATTTTTATTTATGATGAGCATTATGAAGTTAAGATGCTGAACAGCGATATTGCCGAAATGATAAAGCGCAAGGGATTTGCAAAGGAGCGCATCCGCGCCGATGCTGCCGAGCCTAAGTCCAACGAAGACCTTAGAAGGCTTGGAATCGGCCGAATATTACCTTCGGTTAAAGGTAAGGACAGCATTATAAACGGTATTGCGCAGATTCAGGAATATAAAATCTACGTTCATCCTCGGTGTGAAAACACAATAAAGGAGCTTAGCTCTTATTGTTGGCAAAAAGATAAGAGTGAGAACGGCATAAACAAGCCGGTCGATACGGACAACCATTTAATGGATGCATTCCGTTACGGTTTTTATGATGTTTTATTTTATCATCCACAAAAAGAAAAACCACGTGTGCGTGTTGATAAGAGTAATATTACCGCTGCCGATGTTAACGGCAGTTGGGTTTAAGGAGTTATATTTATGCAATTAGTTTTAAACGGTATTTTATTTTGCTTTATTTTGGCTTTGTGCGGAGTTTCTTACGTGGTAGGTTACTATTTCGGATACAAGAAAAAAATTAAACCTACCCCAAAAGAATTGAGCACAGAAGAAAAAGAAAGGATAGAGCGGCTAAAAAGAGAAGAAGAAAACTTTTGGAATTATAACGGTTCAAAGCAAGACACAAATTAATACATTACGAGAGAGAGCGGAAGAACGCTTAGAACATTATTCTTTTTATTCCTCGCAAGAATGATATTCGAGAGCGGTTTGTTTCGTTCTTTTTTGTTTGTAAATAAAAACGGCTATACCATAAGCCGAAAAAAAGGAGTAAATGATATGGACGAAAATAACGTTCAGAATGCACAGGAACAGGATACCACACCGGATACTGTGGAGACACAACAGGAAGTTGACACTAACGTAGAGCCCGGCACTGCACCACAGGGCGAGCCAACAGGAAATGATACTTCCGCACAGGGCACTGACGGAAACCAAAGCGGCGCCGATAACGGCGGTGAACCGACTGCACCTTTCCTTGAAATTCGTTATAACCACGAAAGCAGGGAATTGACACGGGAAGAAGCAATAACGCTTGCGCAAAAAGGTCTTCATTATCAGAGTACATACGACGATTTAGAGCGTGTTGCAACCCTTAAGGGGCAAACGGTTAAGGAATTCTTAAAAGGTCTTGAAACCGCACAAGATGAAGCGCACCGTCAGGGGCTTATTGAAAAGTTTGGAGAAGATGAAGACACTATCAACAAAATGATGGAACTTTATAACATCAACAAACAAAAAACATTGGATAATGCAAAAGAAAGTCAGAGAGCGGCTGCCGAACAGGAAGAGCAAACCATTAACGAACGGCTAGCAAATGAATTTGTTGAAATGAAGAATGGAGACTTCCCCGAGCTTACCGAGTTTAAGGATTTGCCCGAAGAAGTAAAACGCGCAGCATTTGAAGGTCTTTCATTATCCCACGCATATTTAAAACATATGCACAACGAAAACAAAAAAATAGCTGCCGAAAAAGCTTCACAAGAAGCGGCGGCTAAGAAATCCACGGGTTCTTTGGGAAGCCCTGAAGAAGAAGGTGCAACTTCTTTTGAGAGCGGTTTCTTAAAAGGACTAATAGGCTAAAAACAAAAAATAAAAAAATAAAAGGAGAAAATGATTATGCCTAATAATATTGCATCGGCAAGCAAATATGCTTCCGAACTTGACCAAAAAATTATACAAGGTGCAAAGACCGGATTCTTTGCAGATACCGAATTTAAAGCGCGTTTTGTAGGCGCAAAAACAGTATACTTACCCACTTTTGAAGCAGACGGCCTGGGCAGCTACGAGAGAGCAGGCGGCGAAAATACCGAAATCGGTTATTCTCGCGGAAGTGTAACAGTTTCGCAAAAGCCTTACATTCTTACTATGGAGCGTTCAAAGCAACTTATTATTGATGCTATGGATGCAGATGAGAGCGGTGTAGGTAACTTGGTGGGTAAATCGGTTAAAAAATATACCGAGATGCACGTTACCCCTGAAATTGATGCATATGTTTTGGCAACCTTATTCAAAACTGCGGTTGCCAAAAACAACAAAACAACCTTTGATAGCTCTAAAGCAGTAGAACAGATGCTTACTGCTATAAACAATGCAGAAGCTGCTTCCGGTTATTCAAACACAAAAATGGTAGCTTTTGTTGACCCCGTTATGTATGGCGCATTGATGACAAGCGATAAGTTAGAACGTTCAATTACTGTAAGCAATTTTAAACAAGGCGGAGTTGATTTTGCTATTAAACACATTAATGGTGTGGCAATTATACCTGTTGAAGCAAGAAGAATGAAGAGTAACTTCAATTTTACCGAAACAGGATTTGCACCTGCTGATGGTGCCGTTACTGCTAACGCCATTATCTTACCTATGAATGCGGCCTCTCTTATCAAAAAGGTTGACGACATAAAGGTATATTCTCCCGATGAAGTACAAGATTTTAATGCTTATAAGGTTAATTTCTTGCTTTATTATGATTGCATTGTTACTGAAGCAAACAAAGATTTGATTTTTGCCATAGGAGGCTAAAGCAATGTTTAAAATGCGTAATGCTATTGGCAGTGCGACGATTTTCGCAAAAACGGAACGCAAACGCGACGCATTGAAAGAGTTGGGCTTTATTGAAGTTGAAGCGTCGGCAGAAGTTGACTTTGACAAAATGAAAGTTTCCGAGCTTGAAGCTTTTGCTGAAAATAAAGGTATCGACTTGTCGGAGTGCAAAAACCGAGAAGAGAAGCTTGCGAAAATAAAGGAATCTATTGGCGAATAAATAAAAGAAAAGGTACTCGAATTTTCGGGTACCTTTATTCTTGCATATAGGCAAATGAAAATGGAGCGGATTACGAGTATCAAACAAGTAAAGGGGTAAATATTAAAATGAGTTTAAAAATAACAACCGAACTTAAGTCGGTTTTTTCAGAATATAAAAAGGGCAACGAATATAAAGCTTCTATAGGGGAAAAGGGTATATTCGAGCAATCAAAAATTAACGAAAGATTTTACGTGGGCGACCAATGGTACGGCGCTAACTGTGGTAATGACAGACCGCTTATAAGGCGCAATATTATTAAGCGTATTGCGGATTATAAGTTGTCTTCAATAACTGCGGCACCTATAGCGGTAAACTATAGCGCTGAAGGTGTGCCTGACAACTCGGGAATGCAGGCAACGGTTGATGAATATAGAGAAGATATTTTGTCCGGAGAAGATTTTATAGGTGAAACTGATGATGCCGAAATATCGCTTGTAACAAGTATTCTTTCCGATTACTTTAAAACTACTGCAGAGAGAGTTAAATTTGACAGTAAGAAGGAACAGGCGCTAAGGAACGCATATATTTCGGGCACCGGTATTGCTTATACCTATTGGGATAGTGATATAAACACCGGACTTTATGCCGATTTAAAAAGAACAATGCCTATTAAGGGTGATATCGGATTTGAAGTAATCGATATTGAGAACGTTTGCTTTGGTGACCCTAATTGCGATGACGTGCAAAAGCAACCGTATATTATTGTTTCACAACGTGTCGATGTAAACGAAGTGCGCAGAGAAGCAAAAAGAAACCGCATAAGCGCCGAAGATATTGAAAACATTAAGCCCGATGGCGCAGATAGTTACGAAATGAACGCAGGTACCCGTGGTGAGCAAGAGCCTGAAGACAGCAAGCGTGTAACCGTTCTTACCAAGTTTTATAAAGAATGGAATAACGAAGGCACCGGTTATAAAGTTATGTGTGTGAAGTGCTGCGAAAAATCATACGTTAGAAGACCTTGGGACATTGGGGTTACTCTTTATCCTATTGCTAAGATGTGTTGGCAGAACCGCCGTAGCTCAGCTTACGGTGATAGCGAAATTACATATCAAATACCAAACCAAATAGCGCTTAACCGTGCTTCGAGCTCTGCTTTGTGGGGTCTTATGAAGTCGGGTATGCCTATGACGGTAGTAAACGGCGATACAATACAAGACAACATAACCAATAACCCCGGTGAAGTAATTAAGGTTTACGGTACCGCCGAAGATGTCGCAGGTGCTATAAGGCATATTTCACCGCCTGCATTTGGTAATCAGTATATCAATATGCTTAACGACCTTGCGAACAACACGCTTTCGGATAACGGCGCAAATGATGCAGCACTTGGCAATATTCGCCCTGATAATGCGGCGGCGATTATTCAATCACGAGAAGCTTCGTTACAGCCTATGCAGTTATATCAAAATGCCTTTTATAGTTTTATTGAAGATATTGCGCGTATATGGGCTGACTTTTGGCTACATTTATATGGTAACCGCAAACTTCGTGTAGAAGAAAAGGACGGCGTATATTATGTACCTTTCCATTCTAAACGCTATGAGAATTTAACACTTACTGCACGTATTGACGTAGGTTCAAGCCCTGTTTGGAGTTTACCATCCACTATATCTGTTTTGGATGCATTGTTTGAGGCAGGTATCATTAACAAGTTACAATACCTTGAGCGTATGCCTGACGGTATTATTCCTAATAAGACAGGACTTTTAAAAGAAGAACGCGAACGGTTGAAGGCAATGATAGAAACTATACCAACCGAAGAAACTCCGGGAGCGGAAATACCACCTGAAGCGCAAGAAATACCAATGGAGGTTATGGACGTATGACAGGAAATGACATTTTACAAAGAGCCTTAGGGCTTTTAGGATATGCCGAGAATAACGGCAACACACAATTAACACAAAGAATATTGCAAAAAGCATTACCGCTTACAAATCT
>JBGVDY010000048.1:0-2327 GCA_045119585.1 Acutalibacteraceae bacterium
ATAGCGCCGTAGTTATAATATGGGCATAAATTGCCCTTAACTGCCATAGATATACCAAAAATTTCATCTGTTAAATCGAAACCGATAAGCAACCTATGTACAAGTGAGGTTTTAGATGAAAGCTTTTGACTTAATGCGCACGACATTAAAAAATACCTTATATTAACAACAAATATTGTAAGCGCCATATCTAAATAAGATACGTTTTCTGCAATACCGGTAAATCCGGCATATCCACCTGCTGATGCGTTAGTAAGTGCGGTAGCAATAAAGGTTTGTAACGCTGTAAGACCGCTATTTTTAGCAGTAATACCAAGCGTAAACGCAACCGCAAAGTACCCAAGCGCAATTGGTATACCATCTACCAAGCCCTTTTTGTACCAATCTCTTTTTTCCAAAAATATCACCAAGGCTTATTTTACGATAAATTATCTTTTAAGTCAATATTTTTCACCGTTTCCGATTAAAAACATAGAATATATTGAAGTTGCAAATAACAACTTAAAAATTTTTAGGAGGCTATTCTATGGCAGATTTACGAAACGGCTGTGCGCCCGACGGCGATTTTAAAGAAGCCGTATGCATTGATGCCGGCAGAGTTTATGACTCTTGCTGTGACCGCGATTGTCTTGAAGATTTACGCTGTTTCTTTTTACCCGAAACCCAAACACTTATTGACAATGCCTTAAGTGTACGACTTAAAAGCGCGGAAGTACTTAACGTTTATATTGATGTTGAACCGGTGAACTTTAATAAAGGCTACTATTCTTGCGACCTTACCTTCTTTTTCTTACTTTCTTTCGACCTTTACACAAGTTCTCACGGATGCCCAACAGTAATTAACGGTATTGCGTCCTTCAACAAAAAAGTTATTTTGTTCGGTAGTGACGGAAACGTTAGAACCTATTCAAATACTTTAGGTGACGGCTGTGTATGTAAAAATAATCCCACAGTAAAAAGTAATAATATGCCAAAATGCGTTGTAAGTACAGTTGATCCCGTACCGCTTAGTGCGCGTATATGTGAAATACGCGACTGCTACGAAAGTGTTTGTTGTATTCCCGATAGTGTTTGTGAAGCAATTGGCGGTCACGTTGTAACCGAGCTCAGAAACGGTACGCCTACAATATTCGCCACCATTGGTTTATTCTCAATTGTTCAGCTTATCCGCAATGTGCAAATGCTTATTCCTGTATACGATTTCTGCATACCCGATAAGCAATGCAAAAGTTCTATTGACCACCCCTGCGACACCTTCAGCAAGATTCAGTTCCCGCTTGATGACTTCTTCCCGCCGCGCCCTTATAGTGAAGACTGCGGTCCAACCTGTAGTTGTTCTGAATCCTGTATGGACGAATAATAAAACAAAGAGAGTCAAAATTATAATAATTTCGGCTCTCTTTTTACATAATTTTTTTTAAAACGGTTTAAACAAAAACAACGCTGTAAAATACCCCACAACAATTAAAGCAATTGCCGCCATAGTAATAAGCATTGATTTTATAACAAGCTTTAAGCTTTGATTTTTCATAATACCACCCGGAAATATTCTGCCCTATTTGGAGAGATTTTATGACAGTTTCTGCCTACTCCAATAAAAAAAGACGGTATAAACCAACAAAAGAGTACTTGTTTATCTTCCCCGACTCAGAAAGCATGATATCAAGTGTTTTGTTTTTATACCGCCATAAATTTATTTTTAATAGTATGCTTTATAAAACCGAAAACGATTATCGACTTATAATAAAATGTATGCGTTTAAAACCTTGTCTTTTATCCTTAAACGAATTTTGCAAAAGACATAGCAATAATATTATTGAAACTGCCTTTACCAAAGAATACGGCAAACTACTTATAAGCAAAAATGCCATAAAAACTATTGGTAAATACTTTTTTAAAGCGACCTGAGATATTCCATTCTCTCGCCCATCTTATCTCCAAAAAGATAACTTCCGGCAACCAGAACGTCAACGCCTGCCTCTACAGCTAACGGTGCAGTTTCAGCATTGATGCCGCCATCAATTTCAATAAGGGTATTATAGCCTTTTTGGTCAATCTCTTTTCTTAAAGCCTTAACCTTATCCAATGATTCAGGCATAAAAGACTGTCCGCCAAAACCGGGTTCAACCGACATTACAAGCACCATATCACAAAGAGGTAAAAACTCAAAAATCTGCTCCGCTTTAGTGCAGGGTTTAATTGTAAGACAGGTTTTAGCGCCGCACTCCTTAATTTTTTTAAGAGTTTCTAAAACGTCGCTACCTGCTTCATAATGAAAACCTAAATAATCAGCACTTTTAGCAAACTCTTCAATATATCTGTGTGGA
>JBGVDY010000049.1:0-3916 GCA_045119585.1 Acutalibacteraceae bacterium
AAATATTAAAATCAATTTTAGTAAACCCGTAGGACCTATGAAGCCAATGCATGCTGTTAATAACGGTCCTATGAAAAAAGGTGTAGTTGGAATTGATAATTTTGATGAATATGCAGCTGTAGGTTTTCCTTATGCCAGAAACCACGATGCGTCTTTATTTGAATGTTACGGTGCTTCGCATACGGTAGACGTACATAATATTTTCAAAAATTTTGAAAATGACGAAAACGACCCTGCTTCATATATGTTTTATATGACCGATAAATGTGTTAAAACCGTTTTTGATGCAGGCACTGAGGTTTTCTACCGTTTGGGCGCAAGTATTGAGCACGGTCAAAAATGGGGTACCTATCCGCCTAAAGACTTTGCGAAATGGGCAAGAATTTGCGAGCATATTATAAGACACTATACTGAAGGCTGGGCAGACGGCTTTAATTACCATATCGAGTATTGGGAAATTTGGAACGAGCCAGAGTGCGTAAATGCCGACGGTTCAAACCCTTGCTGGCAGGGAACACACGAAGAATTTATTGAATTCTACACCGTTGTAGCAACACACCTTAAAAAGTGCTTCCCGCACCTTAAAATAGGTGGTCCCGCATTCACTTCGCCTTGGAGAAACAAATTTAAAAGAGATTTCTTGAAAAACGTTAAAGAAAATAACGTTCCTCTTGACTTCTATTCATACCATTGCTACGCCGCTAATCCTATAGGTATTTATGAAGCGGTTATTGAAGGCGAAAAAGCTTTGGCTGAATATGGACTCGAAGGCACCGAAACCATTCTTAATGAATGGAACTATGTTAAAGGATGGCGCGGCGAAGACCGGAGAGCAAGTATAAAAGGAATTCACAGTCTTTTAGGTTCTGCTTTCACAGCAGCCGCTATGAGCCTTTGTCAATATTCTTCTTTAGGAATGCTTATGTATTACGACGCAAATCCTACTGCTTCTTGGTGCGGTTTGTTTGATAGCGTTTGTTTTTGGGAGTGCCGCAAGCCTTATTATTCATTTAAAATGTTTGGAGAGCTTTATAAATTAGGCAACGCAGTTGAACTTTTAAGTGACAGCAAAACAGTATTCGGTTGCGCTGCAACTGACGATAAAAAGTCAGCTATTATGGTTTCACATTTCAATTCGGATGAAAATGCCGGCGACGAAACGGTAACTATAAACGTAAGCGGTTTCTCAGGCGAGGGCGGTATTAAAGTGCAGTATTATTTACTTGATGAAGACCACGACCTTGAGCTTGTAAACGAAGAAGTATTTACGAATTTATCAACCTTAACGTTAAAAATGCCTGTTTATTCTTCTTATCTTATAAAGCTTGAAAAAAATTAAAATACAACTTTTTGTTTTAAGCACTTTCTTTTTTGAAAGTGCTTTTTCTATTGAAAAAATTGATGCTTTTTTCAGAAAAATCCTTGAATTTATAAGTTCGTTGTGATACGATATGCGTGGGATTTATAGTAAAAGAATAACGCCAAAGTTTTTGTCCTTTATGAGGTGATAGACAATGGAAAATATTAAAATCAATTTTAGTAAACCCGTAGGACCTATGAAGCCAATGCATGCTGTTAATAACGGTCCGTTAGCTAAAAGTGTTAGAGCAACCGATAACTTTGACCTTTATGCCGCAGCAGGTTTTCCGTACGCCCGTAATCACGATGCATCCTTTTATTCCGGTTATGGCGGCGAGCATACCGTAGATGTGCATAGAATTTTTAAAAATTTTGAAAAAGACGAAAACGACCCCGCTTCATATATGTTTGATTCAACCGATAAATATGTTAAAAACACCTTTGACGCAGGCACCAAGGTTTTCTACCGTTTGGGTGCAAGTATTGAACACGGTCAAAAATGGGGTACCTATCCACCTAAAGACTTTGCAAAATGGGCAAGAATTTGCGAGCATATTATAAGACACTTCACCGAAGGTTGGGCAGACGGCTTTAATTATGATATTGAGTATTGGGAAATTTGGAACGAGCCAGAGTGTATAAACGCTGACGGTTCAAACCCTTGCTGGCAGGGAACACCCGAAGAATTTATTGAATTCTACACCGTTGTAGCAACACACCTTAAAAAGTGCTTCCCTCACCTTAAAATAGGCGGTCCTGCATTTACTTCGCCTTGGAGAAACAAATTTAAAAGAGATTTCTTAAAAAACGTTAAAGAAAATAACGTTCCGCTTGACTTCTATTCATACCATTGCTACGCCGCTAATCCTATAGGTATATATGAATCGGTAATAGAAGGCGAAAAAGCTTTGGCAGAATACGGGCTCGAAGGCACCGAAACCATTCTTAACGAATGGAACTATGTTAAAGGATGGTTAGGCCAAGATTGGATAGATACTTTAGAAGGCGAGCAAGGTCTTTTAGGTTCATCTTTCACCGCTTCGGCTATGAGCCTTTGCCAATATTCATCCTTAGGTATGCTTATGTATTATGAGGCGCGTCCGTGTGGAATGAGCGGATTATTCGTTACCGATATGCCTTGGAAAGCACGCAAATCTTATTATTCATTTAAAATGTTTAACGAACTTTATAAATTAGGCAACGCAGTTGAACTTTTAAGTGACAGCAAAACCATATTTGGTTGCGCCGCTACTGATGACAATAAATCGGCAGTTATGGTTTCATACTTTAATTCCGCCGAATACGCTACTACCGAAACCGTTAAAATTGATATGAGCGGTTTTTCAGGTGAAAACGGTGTTAAAGCACAATATTATTTAATTGATGAAGACCATAATCTAGACCTTGTTAATGAAGAAGTACTTACAGGCGATTCTTTAACCGTAACGTTAGAAATTCCTGTTTACGGGTCTTACCTTATAACGTTAGAAAAGAATCAATAAAAAGACACACCATAATAACATATACTTAAATAACACAAAAAGCAGAGTGAATTTTTCACTCTGCTTTTATTTTTTAAAGTAAAACAATAAAATTACCAATTAAGTATAAACTCTATTATAAATACTGCCGACCAAGAAAAATTACTGCAACAAAGACCCTTTTTATTCTTTGTGTCATAGTTTTCAAAAATTCCTTCTTTAATACCGTCTACCAAAGATAAAATATTTTCTTTTATATCGTCGGCAACCGAAAATTCGTAATTTTTCAAGCCCTTTGCCGCAAAATAAGCAATATTCAACCATAACGGACCACGCCAATAATTTTGCGAATACTCGGAATTATCGTAAGTAACTGTTGGCATATTAGAATTAAATACTCTTTCGTCAGCTGCAATTTTAGCCAATCTTTCTGCCCTATCCTTTGAAGCAGTTTTAATATAAAGCGGCATAAATGATGCAGGGGTAAGGCAATTTGAAAGTTCGTTTGTAAAACGGTTTCTATCGGTATATGCGCCGATTTCTTCATTCCAAAAGGTTTCTTCTATTAGTGTCCTAATTTCTTTAGCCTTATTATCCCACTCGGCAAAATTTTCGCCAATCAAGCGCGCGATTTTGCTCATACTTTCATAAAACGAGAACATATAGCAATTTAAATCTACAGCATAATATTCTACTATACCGTTATCCCATCTAACCGAGTTATCAAGCCCTGATTCCCATTTTGCCCAAATAAGATTCTCGCTATCAGTTCCTTTTTGATAAGAATCATAGTAAAAAAGTTTGCCGTCAAAACGCTGTGTTCTCCAAAATCTTTCGTTCAAAACAAGTCTGTTGTATATTCGCTTTAAAAACTCTACGTCGTTTGTGTGTTTATATACTTCATATGCCGCCCAAGCAAAAACAGGCGGTTTAGAGCTATGTATTTTAACTTTTCCGTCTTTATCTACCAAATCCGGAAGCATACCGTCTTCAAGCATATAATCAAAAAAGCCTTCTATTTGGTCGGTTGCAAGTTTGGCATCAAAACGCGAAACTCCAACAGCGTGGAAAGCAGT
>JBGVDY010000050.1:0-2785 GCA_045119585.1 Acutalibacteraceae bacterium
GATGAATAACATCCGCAACAGAGCTACCGAAATTGTAAATACAGAACTGATATATGCATAAGATTAAGCCCATCGACTTATAATCGATGGGCTTAATCTTTTTTGCATTATATGATTTTATAAATATATATTCGTTAGTAATTTATATAACTTAAGCGCATCCATTCTTCCTAGAATATAATAAAAAATAACACTATCTTTTTGTTACGGTATATTCGTATTCTTCGTAGCGTTTTCTTTTCTAATTTTAAATATCTAACCATTCAACCTTTTTAGGTTCTTTTTCAAAGAATTTAATTGCATCTTCAAATTCTGCTTGGTTGTTGGCTTTTTTGCCGCCGTGATAAATGATTTCATTATTCTTATTGTTACCACTGGGTTTCTTTTGGTAATAAGTATTACCGTAAGCAGACATACCTTTATGAGTTTCAGGACCCTTCATCCAAACAAAATAGCAATCGGCACAATCAAGAATATTTTCAGTAATAACAAAGTTACTCAAATCATTATGAACATGATTCCAACTAAGAAATAGCGCCTGACAATGCTTATCCCAACGTTGAATTCCTGCCCAACCGTAACCACCAAAACGAATAATATTGCCTTTATATGAAATACCGTCAATATGCGCATCAACATTAGGTTCAACCTTTTTGTAGGTACCCGCCCAATACTCTATATTCATTGAACAATATTCAATTAGGTTATAATCAAAATTGATATTAGTAAACCATGTTGGTCCGGGGCCACTACCTTGGAATGTAATTGCAGCATCAAAAATTTGATATATCCAACAATTATTAACCCAAATATCACGGCATTGCCACCAAAACTGTATCGCGTTTCCGTATTGTTTTACGCCACCGGCATGGTTAGCATCATAAATTTTACCGCCTTGCCATCCACAAACACAGTTTGTTATTTTAAAATTATCAGCTTCGGCAGCTAAAAATGCTCCAAAAGTGAAATATTTGAAATAAATATTATCAACATGATTATTGCGGTGACCTGCCGTTTTTGCGGTGCGTACTGCGGTTATAGTCGTAGCAATTTCAATATTATTGAAGTATTCTCCGGGATTACCATTACTGAAATATAAACTATATATTCCACTTTGCTCATCGTGAGCAAAATCACCGTCTTTTTCTAAATCTTCAATTTTATACTTCCAAACACCAACATAAGTATCGTTATTAAAAGTAGTGAGCGATGCTCTGTCTTCACCATGAATTTCCGTTTGCCAAATATTAGGATTTTCGGTGCTTTGTTTCCAAATTTTAGGGTCGGCATAGTCTCTTAAAGAACCCAAAACAAACGGTTTATCACCTTCGCCGAAAGCCCCGTAATTAACACCATCTATAAACCAAAGTCTTTCAGCAATACGGAAAGTATCACCCCTTTTAAGTAATACTTCATCCCCTGCCTTGAGTGGTAAATTTGCAATATGTTTATAGGTCTTAATTGCGGTTTCGGGTGACAATCCATCGTTTGAATCATCACCGTTTTCAGACACATAATAAGTTTTACCGAATGCTTTTGGCAACTCATTAACTGCATTTAAGATTTTTTGACGCATTGCATCTGCTTCCTTATCGGCACCGCCTTTATGACAAACAACCTTATCCAACATAAAAACCTCCTAAAGATTTTTCAAAAGATACTAATAATTTCTTATTTTTCATTTATAAGCACCTTTTAAAATCTTATTGATTAACCCATAATTTGTTCAGCATTATATGATATAGTATATTCACATTCAGAATCATAAATATACTCACCATTTAAGCGAATATCTTGCGACGAAGCACCAACCAAAATATCATAAGCACCGGGTTCCACTACCCATTTGTCTAACATGGTGTTATAATATGCCAAATCTTCGTTGGCTATATCGAATTTAACTGTCACTTCTTCATCAGGCTCAAGCAGTTTTGTCTTTTTGAATGCGACGAGCTCTTTCAAAGGACGTGAAACAGTAGCGATACGGTCGGAAAAATACACTTGAACAACTTCTTTACCCGCAGTATCGCCAATGTTTTTAACCTTACATTCTACGGAGAAACCGTTTTCGGTCTTTGTAATGGAAAAATCGCTAAAATTAAATTTTGTATACGAAAGGCCATGTCCGAACGGGAACCAAAGTTCATTGGTGTGTAGGTCATAATAACGATAACCTATACGCCATTTTTCATCATAGCAAACTTTGTATCCATCACCGGGATAATCTATATCTGTTCTTGTTTTGAGCGGAAAAGATTCGGAAAGTTTGCCCGAAGGATTAACCTTACCAAAAAGCACATTTGCAATAGCAGAACCTGCCGCTTCGCCTCCAAGCCACATTTGAACAATTGATTTGATTTTATGATCCCAAGAAAGATGCATAAATGCGCCACCCGATTGAGCAACTAAAACGATGTTTTGGTTTCTTGGGTAAATTCGCTTAATTATGAATTCAAACAAAGGATTGAGATGTGATGTCGCTCTGTCGCTTCCTTCGGTTTCTACCGAAACTTCATGACCAACAAACATAAGCACCAAATCAACCTCTTCAAAGATTGACATATACTTCAAAGCATTGAATTGCGGTTCTTTAAGATATTCGTTAGTTGGATATGCAGGAATATATACAACTTCTATATCATCACCACAGTAATCTTTTATGAATTCAAGCGGACTTTCAACTTGATCTTCATCGGGAAATACCGTTGAACTACCAAAGCCGCAAATTACGGGATTTTCTGCAAATTCACCCACAACAGCAATTCTCTTATATTTTTCTTTTGTA
>JBGVDY010000051.1:0-2206 GCA_045119585.1 Acutalibacteraceae bacterium
ACATTCGCTTGGTTCACAGACAGCGTTACTTCTGCAAGTAACATCATCAAATCAGGTGATTTGGAAATCGAAATGCAGTGGAAAGATGCCACAGCACTTGGAGCACAAAAAACTTATATTGATGCTTCCCAAGGTCCAATCTTTGACTACGATAAGTGGGAACCCGGCTACGTTGAAGCAAAGAACATAAAAATCTTCAACAAGGGCAATCTTGATTTCAAATATCAGATGCGCATACTTGCAAACGGCGTAGTATCTATTCTTGCTGATGTAATCGACGTTTACTATTTCGATTCTGAAGTTGCACCTACCCGTGCAGACTGCAATAGTGCTAATTGCCTTGGTACTTTAAAAGAAGTGCTTAACGTTACAAACGCTAACAACATTTCAAAGGTTATCGCAGGCGATCTTCTTGCAGGAAAAGACAAAGCCTACACTATCGCTCTCAAAATGAAGGAAAGTGCGGGCAACGAGTATCAAAATCTTTCTATTGGTGCTAATTTCTCAATTCAGATTCTTGCTACTCAGCTCACTTCTGAATCAGATAGCTTTGGCAACACTTATGATGCACAAGCTGACTTTGCACCACAAGAAACACCCGCTGCAACTGTATATGCATTAAGCCCTGAAACACTTAAAACAATATCAATCGGTGGTGTAAGCGGCGCAAGTCTTGACACAGGCTATAGCTTCCAACCTACCGAAACTTATGACCAATCGCTCGAATCCGAATACAGTTGGGCACATGCTGACTTCTTCGTATATAGCGATGCAACCGTTCCGGCTAATTCAATGGCGCTTGCAGGATATTACAATGCATTTAACGGCTTCTCTATTGGCGGACAGACTCTATCACCAACCAATTGGATTGGTCTTACTGCAGGCACAGATGTAAAAGCCGGCGAAGCAAACGGTCTTCGTCTTATAGCAGACGGTATGAATAGCGGTAGCACAAGTGACGGAATTACCGTTCCTTACAATGCAATTTGCCAGTATGGTAACGATGGCACAGGCTTCCTTTGCGGTGCATCTGACGTTACAGGCGAAAATGCCGGTACTACCCTTACTGTAGAACTTCGTCTTTATAAAACATATCCGGAAGGCGAATGCCCCGCAAGTCATAACGGACACTCTAGTAAGAACTGTGAAACCGGTGAATATATTACCGTAGGTAAATTCACTTATACCTTTGGCGGTGAATATAAAGCCGATTCTCAAGGTGCAGTTTACTTCCACAACGATAACGGCGAAGTGGTTCTTGATAGCGTTGAAGACGTAACTGCTGCTAATTATACCGTTATGGAAGGCACAACCGCTATTGATGGCGGCGTATTTGCAGGCAACTCAAACATTACATCTGTTGTAATTCCTGCAACTGTAACTGATTTTGGTGCTACAGGTGTTAGCGCGACAAATGCTTCTAACGGCGCATTTAAGGATTCAAACGTTACTTCTGTTGTTTTAGCTGACGGTACTACTGAGATTCCTGCTGCTGCATTCAATGGTGCGAAGAAGTTGACATCTGTTACAATTCCTGAAACTGTTGAAAAAATCGGCGTTAACGCATTCAGAAGCACAGCTCTTACAGAACTTACAATCCCTGCCTCTGTTAAAGAAATTTCTTACGGTGCATTCAGAGATATGCTCAGTCTTAACACTGTAACCATCAACGGCGACAACGTAACCTTACCCGGTTATGTATTCCGTGGCTGCAGCGCATTACGTACCGTTAATTTAAATATGGAAACTCTCACCCTTAACGGTTCAATGAATTTTGCAAATGCAAGTTCTAATAACCCCAATACCAACAACATTACCTTCAACGTAAAGAACGAAACTGTTGCTAACACTGTTAAGGCACACATGGGTGTTGGTAGTTATGTTGCTATCAATGTTAACGGCTCACTCTATGCCGAAATTAAATAGTTTTAATTTGTAATATACGTATAGCAATGGTCGACGTATGATAATTTTACATTCTTATCGTTGACACATTCTGAAGGAGGTCATTAAATTGACAAAAACCAAAAAGCGCACGTTGCTTTTAAGTGCATTATCGCTTCTTATATGTGTTGCAATGCTTATCGGAAGCACTTATGCTTGGTTTACCGACAGCGTTACATCCGGAAGTAACAAAATTCAATCCGGTAATTTAGATATTAAGCTTTTAATGCATGACGGAAGCAAATACGTTGATATAAGCGAA
>JBGVDY010000052.1:0-8999 GCA_045119585.1 Acutalibacteraceae bacterium
CACGGTGTGAGAGAAAGCGAGAGGCGGAAAGGCGCCGCGGTCGAAAGTTTCCCACGCTCCAAGAGGATAGCAACTTTCGGGCACCGCAAGAGTCGACTGTACAAAATATAAAATAGCAGAAATTCGGCAGTTTGATAATCAAGTCCTGTTTGGGGCGCCAAAAAAAGAACGAAGTTTTCACTTCGTTCTTTTTTTATCCAATCCGAAGGATTGGTATGTAATCGCCATTAGGCGTATGTAATCACGCGTAGCGTGTATGGCATCACCGCAGGTGTATTTTCCTTCGGATTGATTACATACCACCTACGGTGGATTACATTCCGCAACAAGTTGCGGATTACATACAATGCTCCGCATTGATTTTTCACCGCTTTTATGCTATCCTTGTGCTACAATAGGGACAAAAGACTGAGCATTTGCTCAGTCTTTTTGGTATGAGAATAAATTTTATAACATTGAAATAATTTCTTCAAATTCAGGTGTGTTTCGGATGGAATCAAAAGCGTTGTCAGAGAGCCATTTATCGCGCATTATTTTTGTTAGTGGACGGGTGTCGGCGGTTTCAAAATCTATTCGTTTTTCTGTAACATTACCAAGTAAAAGAGAATTATATTCTTCAGTTTCAGGTCGATTGTCAAAATCTATTGCTTTTCTTGCAGCTAATTCTAATTGTTCGTAAACAGATTTTTTACAACCTATTTTAGAATACAATTTTGCTTTATCATAATGAATTCGTGAATTTCCCCACGAATCAATGTTATACTGCTTTTCGTCAGTAATCAAGTTATTTAATTCTTCCGCTTTTTTGATTACAGAAAGTGAATCTGTAGGCGATAATTTGCCACATGTTGCCAAAAGCCAAATAAAACCATAAAGCATATCGTAACTTTTTTTGATTTGCTTTTGTAAAAAAGATATTTTTTCATCTTCTTCCAAGGACCACCACATCTGATTTTCACGACATAGTATCATTGGTGGGAGCATCTCATAAATTTGTTTACCGATTTCTTTTCTACCTTGCTCACAATGGTTAAACGCCAATCTTGAAATGGCTTCTAAACGAATATTTTGATCAGGACAATATTTCATTATTCGTTCGCCTAATGAAGTGATTTCGGCATCATAATTTTCCATATTTTCTTTCCAATTTGAAATGTTACCCGTATCATCACCAGATACAAATAATGCATACATAAGTTTGTTTAATAAAGCATAATTGTTGGGGTATTCCGCTACACCCTCACGAGCTATAGAAATACATTCATCAATTTTGCCTTGATTTATAGCGACCTGAAAACGATTTAAATATTCGTCAACCTTTTTCTTTTCTGCAATATTGTCAACACCCAATAATTTATCAACGGTTATTTCGAAGATTTCTGCCAACATTGGCAAAAGTTCCATATCTGGATAACAAATGCCTAATTCCCACCTTGAAACAGATTGAGAAGAAACATTTAACATTTCTGCTAACTGCTCTTGAGTTATATCTTTCGCCTTGCGAAAAAGTTTAATGTTTTCTCCTATCGATAACTTCATAATATCTACCCCTTTGATTAAAGATTTGTAGTTGCGCATCTACTAATTATATTTTACATTTTTATTATAACATAACAACTACGCATTGATTGATATTTTTTCACTATTATAGTGATTATCGCAGGTATAACATAGGTAATAAATAACCGTTTATTTTTGCCTGTTTCATCAAATGAGAAAGGTAAGGCAGGAATAACCGTCATACTTTTAGCATATTTACTGCTTAAAAACAAAGTTTTAAACTGCATTTCTTGTGGTATGATTTTGGGTGTGTCGGTATGATTTTTGTCATACCATCAAAAATAGGGTTATCTCGTAATATCGGGATAACTCTATTTGCATATATAACTTGAAAATCTTGATAAAAAATGTTATATTAAATACAAGAAAAAGCTTGTTGTTATGCGGAAAATTCAACTTGTGGAATGACTTCCACAAGTTGTAAATAAGAGCCTCCACTTGTCAGGGGAGGTGGCAAAACGAAGTTTTGACGGAGGGGTAGTTTTCTCTCCTTCAGTCTTTTGCTTCGCAAAATCCAGCTCCCTCGTCAGAGGGAGCCAAGGGCTAAATTTGTCCCTAACTTGACACAAGCATATAATAAACACAAGGCGGTGATTGTATGAAAATAGTAAAAAGAATTTTAATAGTATTATTGATTGTAATATTCGTTTTACCCATTGTTTCATACATTGGTATTGTTGTTACGAATAATTCTATTGCTGAAAAAATCGAAAAACATTTAGTTTCATATGAGCTGCCGACAAATACAAAATTGGTAGATTCAATTTCTGTGGCAGGTAAGTTGACTGGCAGCGGAAATGGTATGCAATATATGGGTGCTATTCTTGTTGATAGTGATTTGAGTAAAGATGCCCTAGAAGAATATTATTCTTCCAAATTTGATTATATTGAAGTTAATGAACAAAAAACGGTAAACCTTGATTTTATTCAAAATGTGTCTTTTAATGCAGATATAGAGTCAGGAGATACAACTTACTATTCAATAATCTGTTGGGATGGTGACAGAAGAGCAATGTTTGGAGATTTTATTTCCGAATTGCTTGATTTTGATATAAGAGGACATTAAAACCAATTACCCAGAGGCGAACTAACAACTTTAATTTAGAAAAATTGTGTTCGTATTTTATGGACGAAAAGACAAAAAATTCTCGTTCTTCGGAACGAGAATTTTTTTATCCAAGCCGACAGGCTTGGTATATCATCACGACGTAGTCGTGTATATCATTGCCGCACAAGTGCGGCGTATATCATCACACCTTTTGGTGTGTATCAAAAAACTGTCGGCTTGATGATATACAATTCCTGCGGAATTGATGAGATACAATGCTTCGCATTGATTTTTCACCGCTTTTATGCTATAATACACCAAAAGGTCGGTGATTCGATGAAAAAATTTCTTGCTTTTACTTTTTGTTTAATGATTCTTTTATTGTGTTGTAGTTGTAAGTCCGAAGGTGTAACTATGCCTGATGGTTCTGTACAGTACAGGCAGTTAAACGTTTCTAATAATAAGGAACTTGAATTTAAAGATGAGGACGGCAATGTTTTGCTTGATGAAAAAGATGTTGCCTGGATTTATGAAAAATATTCAGAAGATAGCGGTTACCATTTAATATTAGAATTCACTGCTGACGGTGCTACTGAATTAGCCAAAGTGACGAAAGAAAATGTTGGAAAAGAAATCTCGCTTTTTGCAGACGGCGAAAATGTTTTTTCGGCGATGGTTGTAGCAGAAATTTCAGACGGAAAAATTGCCATTGTAGGAAAAGCATCAAATTATAAACAGTTAATGTCGCTCAGCGAAAAAATTGCAGGTTAAAGACTTTTAGTAATTTTGATTAAAAGCATAAAAGATATTCTATAATTTTTAAAATGCACTTGAAAGGAGAAAAGTATGAATATATCAATTAGAGCGACTATAGAAAATGAAGCAATAGAATTATGTCAAATACAAAAGGATGCTTTTCTCCCGTTATATGAAAAATATCACGATGAAGGCAATCCTTATTTGCGCGGAATAGAAGATATCGCTAACAGACTAAATTCCGAGTACTTCCGATATTTTACAATTTTTGTGGATGAAGAAATTGTGGGTGGCGTTTTATACAAGTGCAAGGGCAGAACTCCTTTTATTGAAAATTTGCAAGAAAAGCAATACTATTTACAAAGAGTTTATATTAAACCTGAACAACAATGCAAAGGAATTGCACAAACAGCAATATTGCTTTGTGAGAGAGAATTTCCCGATGCAAATTGTTATTTTGTAGACTTTCCGGAAGATTTAATTAAGAATAAACGGTGTTATGAAAAAGCGGGTTTTATTGATACAGGTAGAAGATTACAAACTCAGCCGGGTTTGGTTTTGGCATGTTTTCAAAAAAACATTGCAAGATAAATTATAAGAAAAAAGTTGTTGACTAAAATTTTCGATTTTTATACATTTGATTCGTGCCACATAGCTCAAACTAAAAAAAAGACAAGTCGAAAGTGATATGCACCCCAAAAGTGTCTAACTTTTGGGGTGCATATCACTTTTGGGGTGCATATCACTTTTTATATCTATTTATTTGTAGTGTTTTCAACCTTTTCAAGCTTTGATTTAACAGATTTAATTTGTTTGTGTATTTCCAAAAGTTCTTTACGGGTAGCCACCCCAAGCTTGCCGTAAAGGTTGCGGTTATGGTACTTTAAAGTGGATTCCTTAATGTCCATATTTGCCATAATTTCGGTTGAAGTAAGTCTTGCCAAGTGGGCTTCATAAATAGTCTTTTCTGTAGGGGTTAATGTGGTGAGTCCCGACATAAATACTTCAATTCGTTCGGGCGAGATTGTTGCATTTTTTAAAGTTTTTTCAAGCATTGTATCTGTCTTTGATGATTTGGATTCGTAGTTACGTACCGATTCAACCTGTTTTACAATCATCTTCATTCTTTGGTATTCGTTCATTACAAGGTGGATGCCGAGCAGGAATAATTCGCTAATAATATATGAGATAGATAAAAACTCAAAATCAATTGATGTAAGCTGCTCGATAAACCAGACGCCAATGTTTACAAATACCGCGATAACAAGGATGACAGCGTGAATAGGGGTTTCAATGGTTTTTTTGATTTTAGCGCGAATTATTATTACCACCATAGCGGTAAAATAACCCAACAGATAGACTAAGTATAGCGGATGCAATGGTCCATATACCTTTACGAGTGTAGCCACGCCATCAACCACCGCAAAAGAAACCTCTTTATAATAGATTGGAAGTATTCCCGGGCTTGCGGCAACCAAAAGGATGAGTATTGACAATGCGCCTAAGGCGCCGTGTAACCATTTTGGATACCTTGTGCCTGTCACATTCAGAATAATCATAAGCATTGCAAGGGGTAAAAATACTGAGCCCAGATATGCTAAGCGGTTTGCCCACAACGCCATAGACAAGGATGTGGACATTGCCAAGAAGGTATAACCCACATTTACCATAAGCACAGATGAAAAAAGCGAAACAAGCCATAGTTTGTTTTTGCGTGCCAACAAGCAGCAACCAATAAGGAGCAAAAGAGAAAGAACTGCGATTGCACCATAAATAATTGTAAGGCTTGCGCTCTTTTCACCAATGCCGCCGCATCCTGAAAGGCTTAATATTAAAAGAAGCAAGAACGGTATACTTGCAAATAATTTTTTCATTTTTCTCCTCCGACCGAGTTTTGTAAAAAAGAGCGGTCTAATTACAAAATTCCAATGCTTTTTGAAAAAAAGCATGCTAACCCATACTTTTAGTATGGGGACAAACGGAACAAGAACCATTATAATTATATCATAGATTATAAAATGAATCAAGGCGATAGTTTTATAGTGTTTGAATAATTTTTTAAAGGAGGTTTTAAAGTGAAAGCTTTGAAGAAAAAATCCATTAGTTTAGTGTTGGCGCTAACAATTTTAATGTCGGTGTTTATTCCGCTAACGGCGTTTGCAGAAGAGCCAACAACTTACGCAATTAACTGTGTTGCACATAATCTCAGTGGTAGTGAAACTGCAGGAACAGTGTATATTCAAAGTGATATAGACTCGTACAGCGGTTCTGCCGCATTCGGTTATGCAACCGAGAATGCTGAAGTGACAATAAATGCATCAGCTAATCCGGGATACGAGTTTGTTGAGTGGAGAAAAAGTGCACCCGAGAGCGAGAATGCAGGAATCTCTGCATCGGCCAATTATGTGTTTAGCGCAACTGAAAATGTATGGTTGTATGCGATATTCCGAAAAGAAACATGGTCGGTTAATGTTTCGTCTATATATGTTTGTGATGCAGATTATAGCTATAGCACACAACAAAAAGTTGAAAAAGGTCAGGCTATGACCCCTGTTATCATTACTGCAAATGAAGGTTATTATTTTCCCGAAAACCTTGCGGTTCAAGGAGCAGAGTACGGTGTTGCCGTTACAAGAGACAGCTATACTCAGGTAACAGTTTCCGGTACTCCAACCGCAAATGTTAATGTTGCTTTCTCCCCAAAGGCTAAGAAAAAAGAAGAAACTCCCAATCAACTTTACTTTGAAGCAACAGGCGTTGACACCGGGAATATTTGCAATTTACAAATTGGTGCAACCTATTCTATTAGCGGTGCGGCTACTGCTGAATTTACTGCAACCGAGAGCACTTACGCCTTGACCGATGTTACAAAAGGTCAATTAACTGTTGTGAAGAAAGCGAGCAATACCAACACTATGTTTGATTCTGATGCATATTCCTATACTGTTGGAAAGCACGCTACTGTACCTAACTGCTACAGCACTAATTGTACTGATATTAACAACAATAACGGCAAAATTCAGTATGTTAGCGTTGAGATGGAGTATCAGAAGGAAGGCGACGACAGTTGGACCATAGGTAACGGCGGTATTATCACAGGTCTTACACCCGGCACCTATTATGTTCGCTACAAGGCAAGCAGTATAAATCTTGCAGGCGACTCACAGGTTGTTATTGTTGCAGAATATAATGTTCCCGAGCTTACGGGTACTGTTGAAATAACAGGTATTGCAAAATTTGGTGAAGAATTAACTGCGGAAGTAAACAACTCAAATAATACCGGCACACTATTTTATCAGTGGATGCGTAATAACAGCGCAATTTCAGGCGCAACCTTGCCTACATATACAATTAGTGCTGAGGATGTTGGAACTAATATTAAGGTTAAAGTTACAAGTAGTGTGGAATCAGGTTTAATAACCAGTAACGCAACCGAGATTGTTGAAAAAGCAGAAGGTCCTGCCGCTCCTACGGGACTAAGCGGTGTTGCTCCAACTGTTTATGGTGGCGCAGACGGAAAAATTGTTGGAACCGCTACCACTATGGAATATAGCACCGATATAAGCTTTACCAATGCTAATGTTTGCCCCGATGGTGAAACAGTGGGGCTAACCGCAGGTACTTATTATGTTCGTTACAGGGAAACTTTAACTCATAAAAAGGGCGCTTATGTAGAAATTGTTATTCCTAAGGAAATTAAAATTGTAAAAGCGACAATTAATGGAGTTGTCGCAGGTGCTACTGCTGGCTCTGCTACAGTTGCAACAGATGACACCACATATACCGTTTCAATTAAAGGCTGGTATGAGTGTGACAATGTGTTCGCCTATGCATCTGCTCCTGTTTTACAGTCGGGCGATAAATTTGAAAGTGAAAAAACCTATACTGTGGGAGTGGACTTTACTCCGATTGGCGACAGTACACTTTCTGCTAATCTTAAGGCATTTATAAACGATGAGGACGGAAAAATTGGCGGTTGGAATGCGGGTGGCAGGACTTTCTTTATTACAATAACTGTTCCCAAAAAGCAACCCGAACACTATACAGTATATTACAAGGCTAACGGTGGTTTTGGAATAATGTCGGTTGATATGGCGGAAGAAGACCGCCCGTTCACCTTGGCTGATTGTGAATTTACCGCTCCCGAAGGCTATAATTTCAAGGCTTGGGCAATAGGTAGTGAAAACGGCGAACAAAAGCAACCGGGTGAGCAAATTACCATTACAAAAGAAACCAATATTTACGCAATTTGGGAAGAAATTCCACACACCCACAAGTACGATAAGCAGGTTATCAAAGATATTTATAAGGTTTCATCAGCCACCTGTACCAAAAAGGCCAAATATTATAAATCTTGCGATTGCGGTGAAAAGGGAACAGCAACCTTTGAAGCGGGCACACTTTTAGCACACAAGTATACCAATAAAATTGTAAAAGCAACCACTAAAAAGAACGGTACAGAAACTACAGCTTGTTCTGCGTGCGGATATGTTAAATCAACATCAAAGATTTATTACCCCAAGAAAATAAAGCTTTCTACAACATCATATACCTACAACGGCAAGACCAAAAAGCCTTCTGTTAAGGTTAACGATTCAAAGGGCAAAACAATTTCATCCAAGTACTATACAGTATCCCGCCCATCAAGCAGTAAGAAGGTAGGAGCCTATACCATTAAGGTTACATTTAAGACCAAATATACAGGTACTGTAAAGCTTACATATAAAATTAACCCCGGCAAGACAAGCGTAAGTAAGCTTAGCGCCGCTAAAAAGAGTTTAAAGGTAACCATTAAGAAGAAGTCGACACAGGTTACAGGTTATCAGATACAGTACTCAACCAGCAAAACCTTTAAATCTAAGTATACAAAGACAAAGACTGTTAAGAGCTATAAGATAACTTCTACTACTCTTAAGAGTCTAAAAGCAAAGAAAACTTACTACGTAAGGGTTCGCACATATAAAACTGTAAACGGTAAGAAGTATTATTCCGCTTGGTCTTCTTATAAGACTAAAAAAACCAAATAACAGCGATATTATTAGTTTGGTGCCATTGAGAGCGGTAAAGCTTTTAATGTGATAATCAATAAATCAAAAGTATAAAGGAGAGAAAACTATGAAGAAAGTACTGTCAATATTTTTGTCTGTTGTAATGCTTCTTAGTGTTATATCCGGTCTTAGCTTTACGGCACAGGCCGCAACACAGGTTAACAGCATTACTATCCAAGGGGTTGTTATTCCGCGTCCGGGTGCAACACCAAGTACAAACTGGAGTAAAACAGGTACTTCTTGGAAGGCAGATGCAATCAAATGGTACGAAGTTCCAAGCTCGGGCTATGATGTAGAACTTTCGAACGATTCTAAGTTTGTTGAAGGAAAGAAATACAAGGCTTCTTTTATTGCTTGGGCTAACACAGGCTACGATTTTGCTGCAATTTCTTCAATTAATGCAACAATTGATGGCTACAAGGCAACAGTTAGCCAATATTCAGGCAGAGATGCAAAAAGAGTTGTTATAGTATCATATATTTTCACCTGCGAATATAAACCGATAACAAGCGTTACCTTAACCTGTGATTCGTTTGCAAAAGGCACAACACTTACATCTGATTTCTTTAATGCACAGGGTGAAGGCG
>JBGVDY010000053.1:0-4522 GCA_045119585.1 Acutalibacteraceae bacterium
ATGCGTGAAGCTTATGAAGCTAAAAAATGGGCTTTTGTGAGTGACTTTGCAAGACTTAAAATAATTCACGACAATGGCGGAATATATCTCGATACCGACGTAGAGCTTATAAAACCTATCGACGATTTGCTGTCAGGTAGCGGTTTTATGGGCTTTGACGAAAAGGGTATCGTTGCAACAGGGCTTGGCTTTGGCGCTCAAAAGGGAAATAAAATAGTTGCCGAATTTTTAAAGGATTATGATGATATTTCCTTTATTTTACCTGATGGCAGTTACGACCTTACCCCATGCCCCGATAGAAATACCGAAGCCTTGAAAAGACTAGGTATGGATGTAACTAATAAGAATCAAACCTTTTTAGATACTTGCTTTTTGCCTTGCGAATATCTATGCCCAATGGATTATTATACAGGCAAAAAGACTATAACAAAAAACACGTATTCAATTCATCATTATTCGGCTTCGTGGACTTCTGATATAACCAAAAGAACAACACGCATAAAGCGAATAATCGGTGTTAAAATGTACGATAAGCTTTACGGAAAATTTTTACATAAATTAAAATGGTTGGAGTGGTAATTTTGCCTGAAGAAATTATAGGAAAATTAAAAAAGAACATCTTACCACAGTGGAAAATATCTTTTTTTGCAGCTGTAGTTATGGGTCTTATTACCCACTTATATAAAATTACAAACTGGCTTCCTAATTGGGATTCGCTGGTTTTTAGATATGATGCGCAAAATATGGTTTCAATGGGCCGTTGGTTTTTGCCTGTGGCTTCGGCGCCAAGCTCGTTTTACGATTTACCTTGGATTACGGGACTAGTATCAATTTTATTTCATTCTTTAGCAGCAGTTTGCATTTGTAAAATGTTTGCAGTTAAGAAAAATACCACCGCAGCTTTAATTGGTGCGGCAGTAGTTTCTTTTCCAACCGTCACTTCGGTAATGTTATACAACTACGTTGCCGATTCTTACGCATTAGCATTCCTTTTAGCTACGATAGCCGCTCTTTTAATGACAAGCGAAAAACCAAAATTTTCAATAGCTGCTGTTTTAATTGCTTTATCGGTTGGAACCTATCAAGCATACATAACCGTTACTATAATGCTTTTGCTTTGCCATTTGGTTTTAGAATTATACCGCGCGGAAACAGATATTAAAGACATACTACTTAAAATTGTTAAATTTTTACTTACCGGTATTATTGGTATGGTGCTTTACTATTTGGTTTTATTGATTATTTTAAATGTAACGGGAACTACTCTTACAGAATATCAGGGCTTTAGTAACGCGGCTTCTTTGGCAGGTATTGATATTTTAAGCTCGCTATATGTAATTAAGGAGTCGTTTGTTGATTACTTTTTTGACTTTTCACAGGGTATTAATGTTTTTAACGTTATAAATATTATTGTTTTTGTTTCAATTTTTGCTTTTTATTTAATAAACGCTTTCAAAAGCAAATTAAAACTTTTAAAAATTTTAGTGCTTTGCGTTTGTGTGGTGCTTTTGCCCTTTGGCGCCAGTATATTGTGTTTTGCAAACAGCAGTATTGATTACCACAACATAATGAAAATGGGATTTTTTGTGTTCTATTTATTTTTCATTTTAGAATATGAAAAAAACGAATTTGAAATCCCGAAATTAAACATATTGAAATCGTGGTTTATACTTGCGGTAACATTGGTTCTTATTTTTAATCAAGTAATCATTGCTAACGTAAGCTATCATAAATTAAATATAGCTTACGAAAAATCTTACGGTATCTTAGTTCGTATTGCTGATAGAATTGAACAAACCGAGGGTGCAAATACCTGTGACAGTATTTTGGTTTTAGGTGCGCTTGAAAACGGTAAGGCTTACAGTTCTGATATATCACTTGATATGACAGGTACTACCGACGGGTTGATTATAAGAGCAGATGATGAAATAGTAGGACAAAGTGTTCTATGCAGTGCATTAAACGATTATTGCGATAAGGATTATAAATTCCTTTCGGGGAATGAAAAAATTGAATTACTCAAAAAGATAGATAAAAACAGTTTGAATAATTGGCCGCAAAAGGATTCAATTTTAGTAATAGATAACGTTATAGTTATAAAATTTAGCGATTAGAGGGGAAATAAATGCTATATTTTTGTGCGGATGATTATGGGGTATCAAAAGCAAGTAATGACCGCATAGAAGAATGTATTGTAAATGGCGTTTTAAATAAGGTGAGCGTTTTGCCGAACGGCGAGATTACAAATTTTAAAAAGCGTTTATCCAATTATAATGCAAAAATATCTTTACATTTAAATTTGGTTGAAGGATATCCTTTATCGAAACAATCTGATATTGGTTCGCTTATTTCAGACAAAGGTACCTTTAAATATTCTTTTATAGGATTGTTTATAAGTTCTTTAACTCCTAAACGAAAAGAACTAGAGCAACATTTATACAAAGAAATTAAGGCACAAATTGATTTTTGGAAAGAAAATATGGGCGAAGAAATTCCCGTTTTAATAGATAGCCACCAGCACACGCATATGATACCTTTAGTTTTTAAAACTTTAATGAAAGTGATTAAAGATACAAAACTAAACGTTGAATGTTTGCGTATTCCGGCTGAACCTATTACGCCATATCTTCTTTGCCCTGCATTATATACTTCATACAAACCTATAGGCTTAATAAAGCAGTGGTTATTAAAATTTCTTGGTTTAATAAACTACAAGGAAATTAAAAAATCAAAAATTAAATTTTCGTATTTTATGGGAGTGTTATTTTCGGGCAGAGTAACTGAAAAACCAATAAAAAAATTACTCCCACGATATATAAAACTTGCCAATAAAGCAGGTAGGGATATTGAAATTGGTCTTCATCCCGGATACTTAGACGATGGTGATGAGCTAATCGAAGGCTTGCGGACAGATTTCGAAAAGTTTTATTTTTCCAAATGGCGAAAAAAAGAATTTGACGCACTTATAAATTTAAAGCACTCAATGAAAGAAGGATTTTAAATTGCCTTATATTGACAGAGAAAAAGTTGACGAAAAAACCCGAGTAAAATTAGAAGCCCTAATTGAAAAATCATATATATCGTATTGGCGCAAAAAACGCCTTTTTGATATATTTTTTGCAACCTTAATTTTACTTTTTTTCCTTCCGCTTATGCTTGTTATTGCAATTGTTATTTACATTGACGACCCAAGCGCAGGACCTTTCTTTAAGCAAAAAAGAATAGGACGTCACGGTAAAGAATTTTATATGTACAAATTCCGCACAATGCGTCCCGATTCAGAAAAATTGCGTGACGAATTGGACGATAAAAATGAAATGGTTGGTCCTGTTTTTAAAATGAAGGATGACCCTAGAATAACAAGAGTTGGAAAAATTCTTCGAAAATTATCTCTTGATGAATTGATGCAATTTTTTAATGTTTTCAAAGGCGATATGACCTTGGTAGGTCCACGTCCGCCACTACCAAGAGAAGTTGAATATTATACCGACTATCAAAAACTTCGTTTGCTGGTTACTCCGGGAATTACTTGCACTTGGCAGATAAGTAAAAACAGAAACGATATTCCATTTGAACAGTGGGTTGAAATGGATCTTGATTACATACAAAACAGAACTTTCCCGGGCGATATACTTATAATGCTCAAAACCCCTATTGTTATGTTAAGCGCAACAGGAAGATAAGCCATTTAAGACAGGAGAAAAATTATGAAGGTTGCTATGATAGGCCATAAGGTTGTTCCGTCAAGGCGAGGCGGAATAGAAAACGTACTTACATCATTATGTCCGTTATTAGCCGAATCGGGTGTAGACGTTACTTGTTACAACCGCTCTTGTGATAAGGTTGAAAATGAGTATATCGGCACTGTTGAAAACAATAAATATCGTAACGTAACCTTGAAAAATGCGTGGACTTTAAACGCTCGTGGGATTTCGGCAATGATTGCTTCTTTTACTGCGGCAATTTGTGCAAGCTTTAGCAAATATGACGTTCTGCATTTTCATGCTGAAGGTCCGTGCGCCGCTATGTGGATACCTAAAATGTTTGGTAAGTGCTGTGTTGCTACTGTTCACGGTCTTGATTGGCAAAGGGAAAAATGGGGCAAGGGTTTTGCTTCTAAATATATAAAATTTGGTGAAAGAGTACTTGCAAAGTACGCTGATGAAATTATTGTTTTAAGCGAAAGCGCGAGAGATTATTTTAAAGAAACGTATAATCGCGAAACGGTACTTATTCATAACGGTATAGAAAAGCCAATTAAAAAAGAGGCTCAAAAAATCACCGAACTATACGGCATTTCAAAGGATGAATATATTTGTATAGTATCTAGGCTTACCGCTGAAAAAGGTGTTCACTATCTTATTGATGCTTATAACCAAATAAAAACCGATAAAAAGCTTATAATTGCAGGCGATACAAGTGATACCGATGAATATGTTGATTTATTAAAACAAAAAGCTAAAGATAATCCTAATATTATTTTTACAGGATTTATTTCGGGAGATGTTCTTCACGAAGTATA
>JBGVDY010000054.1:0-11942 GCA_045119585.1 Acutalibacteraceae bacterium
ACTGAACACTTGCTTTTTTAAGCGAAACCGTATAATCCGTCGAATAAGAATTGATCGACAAAATATAAATACTTAAAAGCACTGCACCCATAATGTACCCGTAAAGACCTAAAAAAGCCGAAAGCAATACAAACGCTATTCTTAAATAAAAAACCGCAGTTTTAAGACGTGGTAACATTAATCCGGCTATACCCGAAAGTGCAACAGTAATTAGAATTGGAGAACTTATTATTCTGGCTTCTACTGCCGCTTGCCCCACAACCAGACCACCAACAATACTTAAAGCGTGACCTAAATTTTGGCTCATACGAATACCGGCTTCCTTTAGTATTTCGAAAACAAGTATCATAATAATACATTCACTAACAGGAGTAAATGGCACCCCACCGCGCAGTTGCATTACCGAAATTGCAAAAGACGTTGGTAAAAGTTGTCTATGAAAAGTAGAAACAGCAATAAAAACCGCAGGTATGCTAATGCTTAAAAAGAAACAAAAATATCTAAGCAATCTTTCTGCGGAAGAGAGTAAAAAATTTTGGTAATAGTCTTCATCTGACTGAAAATTTTCCGAAAATAAATAAGGTATTGTAGCGACTATAGGTGTACCGTCGACTACTATTGCAATTCTACCTTCAAGCAGTCTTGCCGCCACAATATCAGGACGTTCGGTAGAACCGCTTGTTTTAAATAGCGAGATTCGTTTTCCGCTAATTTGTTCTACAATATAATTAGTGTCAAGTATACCGTCAATATCAATTTTATTTATTTTTTCTTTTATTTTATCTACAGTTTTTGGGTTGGCAAGAGCACCCAAATAACATACAAAAACTGCGGTACCGGTACGCCTGCCAACCCTTAGCATTTCTATACACAAATCGGGAGTTAAAAGCTTTCGCCTAAGCATTGCAAGGTTTAAAAGTGCCGCTTCTTCAAAACCTTCACGCGGACCTTGTAAAATGCGTTCTTCTTGCGGTTCGGAAATACCGCGTGTACGAAAGCCTTTCACATCCATCATAAGCGCTTTTTTACTGCCGTTTATAAGCAATAATGCCTCGCCGTAAAGAATACCTTGTAAAATTTCAGCTATATTGCTTACACTTTTCACATCACGCGCAAAAAGCATTTGTTTGCCAATAAAATCGGCAATATCACCACCGGTATTATCAATACCAACCGTTATAAGCGGACGGATAATCGCTTCATTAATTTGATCGGAATCGGTCATACCATCCATATATACAAGCGCACAATCAAGCGGTTTTTCTCCTCGCGCAGTAATCTCCTTTATACGCAAAATAACGTCCTTTTTAAAAATTTCTTTAAAAAGTGCAATATCTTTTTTAAGGTCACCGCTTATATTAAAATTTTTATAGTCTGAAATCTTATCCGCCATATTTTCACCACACATTAGTTTTAAATAGTGTATGCAAAAATCCCCTTAAAATGCAAACAACCTCCCGTGTGGAAGGTTGTTTTAATTATTAAGTTAAAATTATTTTTTATACTCTACGTACTCTTCTAAGCACATATCAAGTTGGTTAATTTCCTTTGCAGCATTTATACCCACAAAGCGCCAATGCCAAGATTCATGTATAACGCCTGTTTTTTCCTGCTTGTCCTCGCGATAACGCATTATAAAACCGTAGTCTTCTGCATTTTTTGCAAGCCACTTATACGCTTCGGTACTTTCAAAGGAGGAATTAGCACAGTTTATATCAAGCGCTAAGCCTGTGTTGTGTTCACTGGTACCCGGTCTTGCCACAACAGTTGCAGCCTTATCTTCAGCCTCACTTTCAGGCACACCGTTTGCAATTTGCTTTTTAACCTGTCTTTCAAACAGCATTTTTTGAGTAGCATAGGAGCGGTAAGGTGACCAAACGCCAATATCAATACCCTCTGAACGCGCATCATCGAGCATAGCCTTTAAATAGGGCCAAACGTCTTTATCTATTTGTGTAAGTGAACCTTTTATATACTTTTGAGGTATTTTAGTAAGATGACCTTCGTAATCAAAATCTTCGGGTAAAGGATTCCACCCGTTTACAAGGGTTAAATTACTGTATGAAGCATCTAATCCGTTAGGTGTTTCTTGTGAACTTGTATTTTCACTCTCGTTTGAAGACGGCGGTTCACTTTCAGTGTTCGAAGTATCTGCACTGGAAGTTTCTATGCCGGAACTTTCTTCACTTAAGGTTTGTTCACTCGAAATACTTTGGTTAGAACTTAGCGTACCTGAGCCTGTTTCCTTATCGCCGCTAACAGTCAAAATTACATATATAATTAAAGCCAAAACTGCAATTACAACCAAAGCGCAAGCCGATAAAAAAATATTTCTTTTTAAAATTGCTTTTTGTCTTTTATTCATAAAATCACCTACTCGTCAAGTTTAAGTACCGCCATAAATGCTTCTTGCGGCACTTCAACGTTACCTAGGCGGCGCATACGCTTTTTACCTTCTTTTTGCTTTTCGAGAAGTTTCTTTTTACGGGTAATATCACCGCCGTAGCATTTTGCAAGCACGTCCTTACGCATAGCTTTTACGGTTTCTCTTGCAATAACCTTGCCCGAAACTGCAACCTGAACAGGCACTTCAAAAAGCTGACGCGGTATAAACTCCTTAAGCTTTTCAGCAATCTTACGGGCTCTCGCATAAGAATTATCAGTATGAACTATAAATGAGAGTGCATCCACCATATCACCCGCAAGCAATACGTCAAGCTTAACAAGCTTAGATTTTTCGTAGCCCTTCATCTCATAATCATAGCTTGCATAGCCTTTTGTACGGGATTTTAGCGCATCGAAAAAGTCGTAAACAATTTCGCCCATGGGCATTATATAATGAATATCTACACGGTCACCCATATATTTCATATCGGTATAAACACCACGGCGCTCTTCACAAAGCTGCATAATGGTACCAACATAATCGCTCGGTGAATATATATGCACATCCGCAACAGGTTCAAGTGCTTCGGCAATTATTGCAGGGTCGGGGTAGTTTGTAGGGTTATCTACCGTAATTGTTTCGCCCGTAGTCAAAGTAAACTTATATTCAACGCTTGGTGCAGTTGTTACAAGGTCAAGATTATATTCACGTTCAAGTCTTTCTTGAATAATTTCCATATGCAAAAGACCTAAAAATCCGCAACGGAAGCCAAAGCCCAACGCGTTTGAACTTTCGGGTTCAAATAAAAGTGACGCATCGTTTAACTGCAGTTTATCAAGCGCATCTCTTAAATCGGGGTATTTAGCGCCGTCGGCAGGATAAATACCACAGAAAACAACAGGATTTACCTTTCTATAACCCTCAAGCGGTTGTGAGATAGGATTTTCGGCTAAAGTAATGGTATCACCCACACGTGCTTCACTTACGGTTTTAATTGAAGCAGCCAAGTATCCAACTTCACCCACTTCTAAAACGTCGCAAGGCTCCATAGAAGTAGCACGCTTACGTCCAAGCTCTACAATATCAAAGGTGGCACCTGTCGCCATCATTTTAACTGTATCGCCTGCTTTAATTTTACCGCTCATAACACGGAAATAAACTATAACGCCCTTATACGGGTCATAATAAGAGTCAAATATAAGTGCCGAAAGCGGCTCGTTAACGTCGCCCTTAGGTGCAGGGATTTCGGTTACAATTTTTTCAAGCACTTCTTCTATATTTATGCCTGTTTTAGCCGAAATCAAAGGTGCATTATCTGCGGGAATACCAATAACATCTTCTATTTCAGCCTTTACTCGTTCAGGCTCGGCTGAAGGCAAATCAATTTTATTGATAACCGGCAAAATTTCAAGTCCATGGTCAACAGCCAAGTAGGTATTAGCCAATGTTTGCGCCTCAATACCTTGCGAAGCATCAACAATAAGCACTGCGCCTTCACAAGCGGCAAGTGAGCGTGAAACTTCATAGTTAAAGTCAACGTGACCGGGGGTGTCTATTAAATTAAGCTCGTAGCGTTCGCCATCCTTGGCATCATAATAAAGGGTAACTGCGTGTGCCTTAATAGTGATACCACGTTCCCTTTCCAAATCCATACTGTCAAGGATTTGCTCTTCCATATCACGGCTTGCTACCGACTGAGTATGCTCAAGTAATCGGTCAGCCAAGGTGGATTTACCATGGTCGATATGTGCTACAATACAAAAGTTTCTTATTTTATCAAGTGGAAATGACACTAAATTTTCTCCTTACTGTCTTGTTTTTTAAAATTTATAAGTTGGATAAAAATACCTGCTACTATAACGCAAAGCCCTATAAGCGAATTTGGATTTTTTAAACCTTGGTCGCCTAATATAAAAAAGGTCCATACAAGCGATAAAAACGGTGTTATGTATGCAAGATTAGATATTTTTGCGGTATTGCCTTTGTCAAGGGCTATAACCCAAGTTGTGCAAGCAATTGCCATTGTGAATATACCGTTCCAAGCAAAGCCTAAGGTTTCTAAACCGCTTGGCAAAAACAAATTACCGCTTGCAGCATTTATAACTGTCGTTACACTAAAAGTGACGACGTAGTTTATCATCATTGAAAGCATTTTATCATAGTGAAATTTTTTATTAAGTGCTGTAAAAAGTCCGTACGAAACCGCACCCAAAAGACAGGATATCATACCTATAATAATACCGTTATTAGTAGAGCCCGAAAGCAAATCTTTAGCATTAACAATACCTACCCCCAAAAAGGAAACTGCAACCGCAATTCCTTTTTTAAGAGTCATTTTTTCTTTTAATACAATACAAGCAAAAACCACGCTCATAATAGGCCACATATAATTAATAATAAATGCTTGTGACGCAGGCAAAATATCGGTACCTGCATAATAAAAAATATAATAGAAAAAAGTACCGGGAAGACCAATAAGTATTGTTACCAAAAAATCCTTAACGGTATACTTTTTCAAAGTTTTAATTTTGCCCGAGAAAATATTAACCACTAAAAGAAATATAAACGCGAAAAACGAACTCACCCATAGAACCTGAAAATTATTAAGTCCTTTTAGCAACAATTTTGTAATAGTTGCAACAGTTGACCAAAAAAGTATTGAAACTGCCGCGAAGATGTATGATTTTTTCAAAAAATCGCCGCCTTTTGCCCTAAAGACACAATTATCTAAGTTATTGTACCATAACTTCATAAAATTTACAAATAAATTATTTAATTTTTATAAAGTAATTTTCTTGACATATAATTACTATTATGATAAGATATATAAAGTTAAAATATATCTTTAAACACGGTGCTGTGACGCCGGCAAGATTGTTATATGGTTTTTAATGTGTATATCCCCAAGGGATTATACCGTTTATTGTCATATACACCTTGCCTTACGGCAGGGTGTTTTTATTAAGTAGACGCAGCACCTAAGTATGCGTTAACCTAAACGAAAGGCGGTAAAATAATGAAAAGCGTAATTAAAAATGCTAAGGTTTATGAAAACGGCACATTCGTTTGTAAAGATTTTCCGCTAACTGTTAGCGGCAGTGTTTCTAATTTTAATAATTTATTTGTATTCCCGGCTTTTTGTGACGTTCACGTCCATTTAAGAGAGCCGGGTTTTTCATATAAAGAAACCATAAAAAGCGGTACTAAAGCCAGTACCCGCGGTGGTTATAGTGACGTATGCTCTATGCCAAACCTTAACCCCGTACCAGACAGTTTTGAAAGCTTACAAAAACAGTTAGATATTATAAAAACCGATGCAGTAATAAACGTTCATCCTTACGCTTCAATAACCAAAGGACAATTAGGGCAAGAACTTTCGGATTTTGAAAGTCTAAAACACGCTTTCGCTTTTTCGGATGACGGCAAAGGTGTGCAAGACAGTAAAATGATGGAGAGCGCTATGCTAAAAGCCAAAGAGCTTGGCAAAATAATTGTGGCGCACTGTGAAGATAATAGCCTTTTATTCGGCGGATATATTCACGATGGCGAGTATGCGAAACTTCACGGTCATAAAGGCATTTGCAGCGAGAGTGAATGGAAACCGATTAAGCGTGATTTAGAACTGGCTAAAGAAACAGGTTGTAAATACCACGTATGCCATATATCCACTAAAGAGAGTGTGGAGCTTATAAGAAAAGCCAAAGCCGACGGTATAGACGTCACTTGCGAAACCGCTCCCCACTATTTAGTGCTTACTGATAACGACTTAAAGGAAGAAGGCAGATTTAAAATGAATCCGCCACTTCGAAGCGAAGAAGATAAACTTGCGCTTATTGAAGGCATTAAGGACGGCACTATTGATATGATAGCTACCGACCACGCACCCCACAGCGCAGAAGAAAAGAGCAAGGGGCTTGAAAAAAGCGCTTTCGGTATAGTGGGAATTGAAACTGCTTTCCCCGTTATGTATACCCACCTCGTTAAAACAGGAATAATAACCCTTGAAAAGCTTATAGAAATTATGGCTATAAACCCACGTGAGCGTTTTGGTATTAAGCCAAGCGGCTATACAGTGTGGGATTTAGATAAAAAGTTCACCGTTGATACAAACAAATTTTTGTCATTAGGCAAAGCAACACCTTTTGAAAATTGTGAGCTATACGGCGAATGTAAGTTAACAGTTGTAAATGATGAAATAAAATACATTAAGGAGTAATTAAGATGGCTAAGAGAAAAGACTTAAAAAAGATTTTGATTATAGGCTCAGGTCCTATTGTTATAGGTCAGGCTGCCGAGTTTGACTATGCAGGCACACAGGCTTGCTTGGCGCTCAAGGAAGAAGGCTACGAGGTTGTACTTTGTAACTCTAACCCTGCTACCATTATGACCGACACCACCATTGCAGATAAGGTTTATATGGAGCCTTTAACCCTTGAATTTATAGCAAAGGTTATTAGATACGAAAGACCCGACGCTATAGTTCCCGGCATTGGCGGTCAAACCGGTCTTAACCTTGCTATGCAGCTTGAAGAAAAGGGCATCTTAAAGGAATGCGGTGTTGAACTTTTAGGTACAAGCAGTAAGAGTATTGAACGCGCTGAAGACCGCGAATTATTTAAAGAACTTTGCGAATCTATTGGCGAGCCTACTATTCCTTCACAAATAACCTACTCCTTAGAAGAAGCTAAAAAAGCCGCAGAAGAAATTGGCTACCCCGTAGTTTTACGCCCTGCGTTCACTTTAGGCGGTACAGGCGGCGGTTTCGCATATAACGAAAAAGAACTTATTGAAATTGGTCTTAACGCATTCAAGCTTTCCCCTGTGCATCAGGTTCTTATTGAAAAGAGCGTTAAGGGATATAAGGAAATTGAATTTGAAGTTATGCGCGACGGTAACGATAATGCTATAACCATTTGCGGCATGGAAAATATCGACCCCGTTGGTGTTCACACCGGTGACTCTATTGTTGTGGCTCCTATTATGACTCTTAACGACCACGACCTTAAAATGCTTAACGATTCGGCTATTAAGCTTATTCGCGAGCTTAAAATTGAGGGTGGCTGTAACGTTCAGTTTGCGCTTGACCCAAATTCTTCACAATATTATTTAATCGAAGTAAACCCACGCGTTTCGCGTTCTTCAGCACTTGCTTCTAAAGCTAGTGGTTACCCAATTGCTCGCGTTACCGCTAAAATTGCAGTTGGTATGACTTTGGAAGAAATTTCAATTGCTAACACCAACGCTGCCTTTGAGCCAAGACTTGATTACGTTATTACAAAATTCCCACGCTTCCCGTTTGATAAATTCACTACTGCTTCCAACATTTTAGGTACTCAAATGAAAGCAACCGGCGAAGTTATGGGTATTGGTACTACTTTAGAAGAAAGCTTACTTAAGGGTATACGTTCACTCGAAATTGGTATTACCCACCTTTACCACCACAAGTTTGACAATATGACCGACGATGAGCTTTTGGCATATATTAGCGAATTAAGAGATGACAACCTTTTCGCTATTGCTGAGCTTCTTTACCGCGGTATTACCGTAGAACAAATTCACGAAATTACAAAAATCACCGCATTCTTCCTTGAAGCTATTAAACGCATTATTGATATGGAAAGAACACTTAAAGATAATAAGTTCGACCTTGTAACTTTAAAAGCTGCAAAGAAAATGGGCTTCTCGGACAAGTATATTGCAAGAATGTGGGATTGCGACGAACTTAAGGTTTATAACTTCCGCCGCGAAAATAACGTTTACCCCGTTTACAAAATGGTTGATACTTGCCACACAAACGCATATATCCCCTACTTCTATTCTTCTTATCACGATGAAAATGCTTCTATCCTTACCGATAAAAAGAAGATTGTAGTTTTGGGTGCAGGTCCTATCCGTATAGGTCAGGGTGTTGAGTTTGACTATTCAACCGTACACGCCGTTACTACCATTAAAAATTCAGGCTATGAAGCAATTATTATAAACAACAACCCTGAAACCGTTTCTACCGACTATACAACAGCTGACAAGCTTTATTTTGAACCTTTAACACCCGAAGATGTTATGAACATTATCGAGTTTGAAAAGCCAGAAGGTGTTATCGCATCGCTCGGCGGTCAGACTGCAATTAACCTTGCAGAGCCACTCAGAGACCGTGGTGTTAAGATTATCGGTACCGACTGTGATGCTATTGAGCGTGCAGAAAACCGTGACAGTTTTGAAAAAATACTTCACGAGCTTAATATCCCACAACCAAAGGGTAAAGCAGTTACCAAAATTGAAGATGGTATCGCCGCTGCTAAGGAAATTGGCTACCCTGTACTCGTTCGTCCTTCATTCGTTTTAGGCGGTCGCGCTATGCAGATTGTTGCCGATGAAGAACAGTTAAGACACTACCTTAAAACCGCGGTTGAAATTGATGAAGACCGCCCCGTTTTAGTTGATAAATACATTCAGGGTAAGGAAGTTGAAGTTGACGCTATTTGCGACGGCAGAGACGTATTTATCCCCGGTATTATGGAATTGGTTGAACGTACAGGTGTACACTCGGGTGACTCTATAAGCGTTTACCCTGCATTCAGTATTTCCGATAAGGTTAAGGGCACCATTTTACAGTATGCTAAAAAATTAGGTCTTGGTATAGGCATTGTAGGTCTTTACAACATTCAGTTCATTGTTGACAAGGATGAAAACGTATTCATAATCGAAGTTAACCCACGTTCTTCAAGAACTGTTCCGTTCCTTTCAAAATCTACAGGCTACAGCCTTGCAGATATTGCTACCGAAGTTATTTTAGGTAAATCCTTAAAAGAACAAGGTATTTTCGATATTTATCCACAAGAAAAAGACCGTTGGTATGTTAAAGTTCCGGTATTCTCTTTCAATAAAATTCGCGGTCTTGATGCATATCTCTCCCCTGAAATGAAGTCTACAGGTGAAGCAATCGGCTACGATGATAAGCTTAACCGCGCACTTTCTAAGGCATTACAAGCTTCGGGTATGCGTGTACAAAACTATGGTACTGTATTTGCTACAATAAGTGACAAGGACAAGGAAGAAGCATTACCGCTTATCCGCCGTTTCTATAACCTTGGCTTTAATATTGAAGCCACCGACGGTACCGCTAAATTCTTGAAAGCAAACGGCATTAACACCCGTGTGCTCAAGAAAATTGAAGAAGATCCTGATGAAATTCGTGATGCATTACGCCAAGGCCATATCGCTTATGTAATCAATACCCGCGATATAGAGTCAAGCGGCACCGCTACCGACGGATTTAAAATTAGAAGCTACGCTACCGAAAACAACGTTACAATCTTTACAGCCCTCGATACTGTACGCGTACTCTTAGATGTTTTAGAAGAAACTACACTCACAATTTCTACTATAGACGCATAACTAATTCGGAATGCGTAATGCGTAATGCATTATTCATTATTAAATAGGTGATTATTATGACAACACAAGGAATTTATGAAATTCTTTACAATTTTAAAATTGCTCCCGATGTTTACAGTATGGTGCTTGCAGGCGATACTTCTTCGCTTTTAGCACCGGGACAATTTGTAAACATTAAACTGGAAGGTAAATTTTTACGCCGTCCTATCTCGGTTTGTGATTATAACGAAGAAACTATAACCTTAATATATAAGGTTGTAGGCGAAGGTACCGAGCAAATGTCCAAAATGAAGGCAGGCGAAAAATTAGACGTTTTAGTAGGTCTTGGCAACGGCTTCAACCCCGAAAAGGGTGGCGATAAGCCCCTTTTAATAGGCGGTGGTGTTGGTATACCCCCACTTTACAATCTTTGTAAAGAACTTTTGAAAATGGGTAAAACCCCTACAGTTATATTAGGCTTTAACAAAAAGGAAGAAATCTTTTACGAAGATGCTTTCAAGCAGTTAGGTGTAAACGTTATTGTAACTACTGTTGACGGCTCTTACGGTGTGAAAGGCTTCGTTACCGATGCTATGGATATAGAATATTCCTACTTCTTTACCTGCGGACCAATGCCTATGTTCAAAGCAATTGAAAGCAAAGCAGTGACAAGCGGTCAGTACAGCTTTGAAGAAAGAATGGGCTGTGGCTTTGGTGCATGTATGGGTTGTAGCTGTAAAACAAAATACGGCAACAAGCGTATTTGTAAAGACGGTCCTGTACTTTATAGGGAGGAAATAGTATGGTAGATACAAGTGTAATCCTTTCAGGAATTAAAATAGATAACCCCGTTATCCCCGCAAGCGGAACCTTTGGCTTCGGTTATGAATTTGCATCTTTATATGATATAAACTGCCTTGGTACCTTCTCTTTTAAAGGTACTACACGTGACGAGCGATTTGGCAACCCCACCCCCCGTATCGCAGAATGTCCCGAAGGCATGTTAAATTCAGTTGGTCTTCAAAACCCGGGTGTTGATCGTGTTATAAGCGAGGAACTTCCGAAGCTTAAAGAATGTTTCCACAAGCCCGTTATGGCAAACGTAAGCGGTTTTTCAATTGAAGACTACGCATATACCTGCGAAAAACTAAACGACCAAGATCAGATTGGTTGGTTTGAAGTAAATATATCCTGTCCTAACGTTCACGGTGGCGGTTTAGCGTTTGGCACAAGCGCCAAGAATGCTGCCGAAGTAACAAAGGCGGTTAAAAAGGTTACAAATAAGCCTGTATTTATAAAGCTTTCTCCAAACGTTACCGATATTGTGGAGATTGCAAAGGCTTGCGAAGCCGAGGGTGCAGACGGCGTTAGCCTTATTAATACACTTCTCGGTATGAGAATAGATTTAAAACGCAGAAAGCCTATTTTGGCTAATAAAATGGGTGGATTTTCAGGTCCTGCAATTAAACCTGTAGCACTTAGAATGGTTTATCAGGTTTACGATGCAGTTAAAATACCTATTATCGGTATGGGCGGTATTACTACTGCCGAAGACGTAATAGAAATGATGCTTGCAGGCGCTACTGCAGTACAGGTTGGCGCTGCAAACCTTGTATCCCCCTTCGCTTGCAGAGATATTATAAATAATCTGCCTAAAGTAATGGAAAAATACGGAATAAACAGTTTAACTGAAATTATAGGAGGCGCTCATAATGGGTAAGGACGTAATTATCGCTTGCGATTTTGCAAGCAAAGAAGCAACCATAAACTTTTTAGACAAATTTACAGACGTAAAGCCGTTTGTTAAAATCGGTATGGAGCTTTTTTATGCCGAAGGTCCTGAAATTGTAAGAGAAATTAAGGCAAGAGGCCACAAAATCTTTTTAGATTTAAAACTTCACGATATCCCCAACACTGTTAAAAAATCTATGGCAGTATTATCTCGATTAGACGTTGATATGACAAACCTTCACGCAGGCGGTACTATTTCTATGATGGAAGGCGCTTTAGAAGGTTTAACCCGTGAAGACGGCACAAGACCACTTCTTATTGCGGTAACTCAGCTTACTTCTACCGACCAAGAGCGTATGGAAAACGACCTTTTAATCAAAGAACCTATTGATAAGGTTGTTATGCACTACGCTAATAATGCAAAAATTGCAGGTCTTGACGGTGTTGTATG
>JBGVDY010000055.1:0-3489 GCA_045119585.1 Acutalibacteraceae bacterium
ATAATTTAATTTTGCCAAAGCCACTTAATAAGTGGCTTGTCGAAACGCTTTTAGAGTGTTTCGACTAACTACAATCATTATAATTTTTCTGTGGTGATTATTTTGAATAATTTATATACTTTTGTTATGAAAGACAACGATTCTTCGGTGAATATTGAAACTGATGATTTAGTTGCTATTGTAGTAATAGGTATTATAATGTTAGCTTTGGCTATTGGAATTATAAATGCTTTCGTAAGAGAAATGAAAAAACGCAAGCAGCTTTTAAAGGAATTAGAAAACCCGGTTGAATTATCACCAATTATAGAAGTTGATGCGGTTGTTACAAAGAAGGAATGCTTTGTAAAAAGTTATGGTATAAAAATTCCTGAAACTGTTAAAGAATTTTATATAACATTTTCTACCTTTTCGGGAGAATATAAGCGTTTTTCTGTTAGTGAAGAGTTGTATCTTTCGGTAGATGAGGGTGTTGTAGGCTCGATTGCGCTGGTAGATAACCGGTTTTTTGATTTCTATTTTGAAAAAGGCTAAAATTTTTTATTGTCAATCGAAAAATTTTATGTTAAACTCATAATAGTGGTATTTGTATATTAAAAATGAGGTGTTCATTATGAAAGATTTATTGCCCGCTAGCGACACAATGGTCGGCGTTTCTTTTGGACTACTTATTGCATTAGTTATTGTTTTAATTATTTTTACTGCAATTTTGCTTGCTAAATTAAAAAAACTTAAGGAATACATAACTAAAGAAAAGGTTGATATAGCAGCTACAATTATTTCCATTATACTTATTGCGATGTGTATAGGTGGAATAATCGTGTATATTTTCTGCATGAATGCTTTTGCTTAACAATTATTATATTAAGATGGGTTTTTGCCCATCTTTTTTTATATTTACTGTTTACAAGCAGGGTGAATTATGATATATTATCATATTGTGAATATAGTTATTAAAATAATATGAGGTAAAAATGAACATATCCAGAATAAAAAATAAACTGATTGGTGACCGCGCTTTTTATGCCAGAGTAATAGGAATTTTGTTACCTATGATTATACAAAATACGGTCACAAACGTTGTAAGCTTGCTTGATAATATCATGGTTGGTCGAGTTGGCACCTTGCAAATGTCATCAGTGGCAATAGTAAATCAACTTGTAATGGTTCTAAATTTGTGTATATTTGGTGCGCTTGCGGGAATTGGTATTTTCTCAGCACAGTATTATGGTGCCGGAGATGACAAAGGCTTCAGATATTGCTTTAGAGCAAAAATGATTTTAGGCGTGGTGGTTGTTGCTATTTGCTCAGTAATATTTTACATTTTTTCCGACCCTATGATTTCAACCTATATTTCGGATGATACTTTAGCAACAGATGCTGAATTAACACTTAAATATGCAACTGAATATTTGAGAATTATGATAATTGGTCTATTACCTTTTGCTATTTCCCAAGTCTTTGGCAGTACACTTAGAGAAATGGGCGAAACAAAGCTTCCTATGACGGCTAGTGTAACAGCTATTTTTGTTAATTTGGTTTTTAATTATTTGTTGATATTTGGAAAATTTGGTTTTCCACGACTGGGTGTTGCAGGTGCAGCAATAGCAACCGTTATGTCGCGATATGTAGAGATGATAATAGTTATTGTTTTAACTGTTGTACATAAAAAGAAATATATATTTATTATAGGTGCATTTAAAAGTTTTTATGTTCCTAAAGCCTTGTGTATTAACATAGTTAAAAAGGGAACGCCGCTATTTATTAATGAATTTTTGTGGTCTTTGGGTATGGCAGTGTTGCTACAATGCTATTCAATCAGAGGTATTGGAGTAGTGGCAGCCGCTAATATATCAAATACGGTTAACAATTTATTTAGTGTTGTTTTTATTACAATGGGCAGCGCAGTGGCAATTATTTTAGGACAGTATTTGGGCGCGAATGAAATCAAAAAAGCAAAGGATTCGGCATGGAAGTTATTAGCTCTTGCGGTGGCGGTTTGTGTGGTTATTGGCGGAATATTGGCAATTTTATCACCATTTATACCGCATATTTATAAAACCGAACCTGACGTTCGCGAGCTTGCAACAAAGTTTTTACTAATTGTAGCATTACTTATGCCGGTTTATGCATTTGCTCACAACGCTTATTTCACAATACGTTCGGGCGGAAGAACTGTTATAACATTTTTGTTTGATAGCGCATTCACATGGGGTGTAACGGTGCCAATTGCATATGTGCTTGCTAATTTTACCGCTATGCATATAGTACCAATATATTTGTTTATACAATCGCTCGAATTTGTAAAATGCATTATAGGATTCGTGCTTATTAAAAAAGGTATTTGGGTTAGAAATATAGTAAAGAATTAGATTAAAAGAAGTTAGGGTACTGCCTTAACTTCTTTTTTATGTTTTAAATATTAAATTTACAATCGAAAAGCTATCGAAAAGAAATTCCCAGTCACTTTCAATATAAATTGAGGGTTGTGTTGCTTTTTTAATAGGGATATATAATATACTTTGGTCAGTTTTTATTTCATATAAAATAGAAGCATTTAATGCCTTAATAATGGGTGAAAGCCTTTGGAAATTACCAAAAAATTTTATACATAAAAAATCATTATGAAAAAAGACCGAAAGCGAACTATTTTTAAAAATATTAAGTATAAGAAAAGTGTAAAGTTCTATATTTATAAAAATATTACCATTAGTATTAACTCTGAAATTTGTATTAGGGCTTAGATATCTGGCTGCATTTAAAAGATTGCTTGTAAGAGTGCTTATATCAACACATTTAACAACTTTTTTGTTTAGAATCATCTCGCAAAAGTAGATTTTTTTTAAATTTTTTAAGTGACGTTCCTGCAATCCGTGTTTTGTTATTGATATAGATACAAAGTTACGTAAAGCTCCAAGGTATCTTTCAAAAGAATTTTGCAAATTTATCACATATTTAACCTCCTAAATATATATTTATTATGCCAATTTATATAAAAATTAAAAAAATTGTTAAAATATCTACAAAGTACTTGAAAAAATTTCAATAATAGAGTAAAATAATATGGTAAAAAATTTAGGAGGTATATTCCAATGGTTAAAGTTGCAATTAACGGATTCGGCCGTATTGGTCGTCTCGCATTTCGTCAAATGTTCGGCGCTGAAGGTTACGATGTAGTAGCTATCAACGACCTTACAAAACCCTCTATGCTTGCTAATCTTTTAAAGTATGATACAGCACAGGGCGGCTACTGCGGTTACATCGGTGAAAATCTTCACACTGTTGCTGCTGATGACGAAGCTGGTACCATCACTGTAGATGGCAAAACTCTCAAAATCTATGCTGAAAAAGACGCTAAGGATCTTCCTTGGGGCGAACTCGGTGTTGACGTAGTTCTCGAATGCACCGGTTTCTACTGCTCTAAAGAAAAGAGCCAAGCTCATATCGATGCAGGTGCTAAGAAAGTTGTTATTTCTGCTCCCGCAGGTAATG
>JBGVDY010000056.1:0-3988 GCA_045119585.1 Acutalibacteraceae bacterium
AAATTATTGTTGGCAATACTGCAAGACTTAATAATCCTATAACCGAAGAAGAAAAGTACATAAGCTATGAGAAAGATGGTAAGCTTTATGTTTTCTACGGTGATGAACAAGGTGGCGAAATTGCTTCTGAAGACCTTTGCACCAAGATTTTAGGCACTAAAAACGAAAGCTTCAGCAATAAAAAGGTTACCGTTTCTGCAGGTATGGGCTATGAGGGCGCTTGGAGTGTTCTTACAAGATATGGTGTTACTTCGGATACCCACGTTGGTGTTGGGAAGAAATGGAACAACTACGATTGGCTACATAGCACCTTTGATAACTTTGAGAAAATTCACAGCGAGAACCCGCTTGACTTTATCGTTAACTGCGGTGACATTATTGATGATGGTTATGTAGATTCTTACGCTACAGACTATGAAATCTACCTTGAAGAAATCAAAAATCTTGACATTTGCGACCCTGTAAATCCAATTGATGGCAGAGCAGAAGGAAAGATTCCTTACTATGAGCTTTGCGGTAACCACGACCCTAACGGTGGTTATTATGACTCTGAAGGCAATTATATTGAAAGTTTACTCAGATTCTTTAAAAACAGAATGTGGTATACCGAAAATGCCGATGGTGATAAGACTGCTCACATTGGCTTCTTCACCGATTACGGTGGATATCCGTTGTACGAACTTAAATACTCAGGTTCAACCGAAAGCTACTACTCTTACGGTATAGTAAATGATGAACAACTTAAGTTTGTAGAAGAGTCAATCATCGAAGCAAAAGCACAGGGTGCAAAGCACATTATGCTTTACAACCACTACGCTATTTCTCAAGAACCCTCTTCACCAATCCTCCTTGAGACTGGTCTTGCAAAAATTGCTTCTCTTTGTAAAAAGTATAACGTTGAATTATATTTTAACGGCCACGAACACAATAACGATTTTACACTTTATAGTTATGATGGCATTTATGACTATGATATAAGTATGACAGCTGTAAGACACGCTATTGTTGAATTGACAACAAGACGCGCTAAGGTTACCATCTACAATACAGATGGTACCATCTACAGAGAGGATTTAATCCCACTTTCGGGTAGCGGTGCCAACGACACTTCTAAACCTATAACTCCTGATTGTCAGCACCAATATACCGATTGTGCCGATACAAGTTGTAATTTGTGCGGAAGTGAAAGAACTGCTCCAGGTCATAGCTTTGATAGTTGTACCGATACTGAATGTAATGCTTGTGACTATATAGATACAAATCGTAATCATAGCTTTACAAATTATGTGCCCAATAATGATGCAACTTGTACTGAAAACGGAACAGAAACTGCAATATGTGACAATGACGGTTGTGAAGTGACATATACTAGAGAGGTTCCAAATAGCGCACTTGATCATGAATATTCAAACGATTGTGATACAAGCTGTAATCGTGAAGGTTGTACTGCCGAAGATCGAGTAATAAACCATGAATACGATGATTGTACTGATACTGACTGTAATAAGTGCGGTGCTACACGTGCGGTTGTCGGTCACCAGTATGATAATGATTGCGATAAAGTATGTAATGTTTGTGGAAATATCCGTTTAACTGATGACCACAAATATGTTTGGGTTATTGATAAATCAGAAGATTGTGGTAATGATGGTATAAAACATGGTGAGTGCTCGGTTTGCGGTGCTAAACAATTTGAAAACACCGCAATTGCTGCAACAGGTAAACACACCTACAGTAACAACTGCGATACATCATGTAACGTATGTTCTAAGACAAGAACTATTACTCATACTTATAAGACTACAACAACCAAGGCTACAACCTCTAAGAATGGTAAGATAGTTAAGGCATGTAGTGTATGCGGTAAGGTATACAGCACAAAGACAATCTACTACGCTAAGAGAGTTAAGCTTTCTACCACAGAATATACCTATAACGGCAAGGCTAAGAAACCAAGCGTTAAAGTATACGATTATAAGGGTAATAAGATTTCTTCAAGCTACTACACCGTAAGCTACGCTTCAGGACGTAAGAAGGTTGGCAAGTATAAGGTTACCATTAAGTTCAAGGGTAACTACAGTGGTACCTTAACTGCTTACTTCACAATCGTTCCGAAGGAAAGCAAAGTAGAAAAACTTACAGCAGCTAAGAAGAGCCTTAAGGTTAAACTTAAGAAGGTATCTTCACAAGCTACCGGTTACGAAATTCAGTACTCAACTTCTAAGAAGTTTACTAAGTCTACAACCAAGACTAAGAAGGTTACAAGTTACAAGACAACATCTGTAACACTTAAGAGCTTGAAGGCTAAGAAGACCTACTATGTAAGAGTACGTACTTACAAAGTTGTAGACGGTAAGAAGTACTATTCAGATTGGTCATCTAAGAAATCTAAGAAAACTAAATAGTATTTTTACTATGCAATTAAAAGGTTCGTGTAAAACGCGAACCTTTTTTTGTTGTATAGTTAAAATTTTTTTAAAGTATATAAAATATTTGACTAATAACCCAAAAAATGTTATACTTAATATATATTTTTTGTCTATTTTGCAAACTGTATTAGAATAAGAAAGGAAAATTTTTATGAAACAAAAAATCTACAAAGTGCTTAGTATTATGCTTACTTTGGCAGTGATTTTGTCAACTTGCCTTTGTGCAGTGGGTACAGTATCAGCTGCTGGTGCAGAAGCGATATACTACGTAAGCCCAAATGGTTTAGACACTAATGACGGTAAGACGGCAGATACCGCTTTCGGAACGCTTAATGCCGCTATTACTGCTGCTAATGATGCCGGTTACACAACAGGTGACACGGTTTATCTTAAGGTTGTTCATGTTGCCAATAATCCCGTTTTATTTGGCGAGAGTACAGGCACTATGGCTAACCATGACTATTTGCTTAACGTTTCTTCACTTTCAGACAGAGCAACAATAGGTAAGGATGGTCTTGGCTTTAAAATCCAGGGCGATGTTGAGTTTGAAAATGTTATTATTAACGCCAATGGTACTCAAACGGTTGATGAATCTACAGGTAATACCAAAAACAACTACAGTTCACTTGACTTAAATGGTCAGAATGTTACATTTGGTAAAGATACTTTGTTTTCAGGCTGGATATGGAACAGTTTCCTTTCTAGAAAATCAGCAACTTATAATGACGATATAAATCTTGTTTTTGAAAATGGCTTACAACAAAATAGTGGTAGCAGCACAAATAAAACATTGATTTTGGGCGCTGATTGGGGCAGACCTGTATATAACGGTGATATTAATTTAACCTTTGATAGCAGCGCTAAATCTTATTCAGTTAAGATAGGTTCAAATAATGCTGACAATAAGGCGGTTGACCCGCACCCACACTCTGCAGTATTTAACGGTAACGTTAACTTTAATATTAAAGCTGCTACAGGTTTAACCTTAAGTATGTCAGGTAGCAGTCTTTATAAAACTGCATTCGGTGAAAATGCCGCAGTACAGATTATTAACTCTTCAGGTCTTGATACAGCTGATTGGAAGACGTTATTGTCTACTGCATCGGATAACAATAAGATTATTCCACCTAAGTATTTTATTATAAACAATGCAACCGGTAATAAAGAAGCCATTGCATTTACCGATACTGCAGGTAAATACAAGGTTAATTTAGATGTTGATTTTTACGAGAATATAGCGCTTGTAAATACTGCAGATCCAAGTATTAAGGTAGAAACCGATAATGATGGATATGTTACTGTTACCGAGAAGGGAGAGTATACCTTACAAGCAACAAGAAAAGATAATGTTTCGGTTACTTATTATGTAAGCGAAACAGGTGATGATGCTAACAACGGTAAAACTGCTCCGGTTAAGACAGTGGCTAAGGCAGTTGGCTTAGCAATTGCTAATGGATGCGCGGTAGGCGATACTGTAAACATTAAAGCTACAGGCACTATTGAATGGGGTACATTAGATTCTTACTCATTTACACTTAATGTTGCTACCGATGAAGCGG
>JBGVDY010000057.1:0-3849 GCA_045119585.1 Acutalibacteraceae bacterium
GGTTGTGGAAGAAGTTTTTCCGGTCGAGGTTGTACTCGAGTTTTGATTGTTCGAGTTGGTGTTTGAAGTAACAGCCGAATCTGTAGAAGTAGTAGAAGCGGTTTCGCTTGAATTTACTTCATCTTGAGTTTCAGCATCAGCAAAGAAGTCTTCAGAAACGGTTTGTTCAGAAGAAACTTCCTTACCCTTGTCACCGCAACCTGCTACAGCAAAAAGCATACAAATAACCATAGCGAGTGCGAGGAGGGATTTTAAAGTGATTTTCATATTTTTCTTTCCTTTCTAAAATATATTTTAACCGCTTTTGCGGGAATTTCCATTCAGCAACACCACTTATATATACTACCTAAACCAGCATTTTAGACAATATATTTAAAAACGTTACTAATTGGTTTATATATTATACCATATAGCTACACATTTTTCCACCCTTTTTTAAAAAAATTTTTAATATATAAAACAAATCCCCAAAAATACTGTTTTAAAGCACTTTTGAGGATTTAATAATTACTTGATAAATTATTTAAGTTTATTTAAAATTTCGTTTTGTTCCTTAACCCACTTTTCATTTATACCCTTGTTAGAGTCGATAAATTTCTTAACCTGTGCGCCGGTGCAACGAGAGAGAGAGTTAATTTCGCCTTCACCAACTACGTTTGGTGATTCATAACCCCAGTCAATAATCTTATTGGGTTGATTCATACATGAGTTATATACTTCAAGATTCTGCTTATTACCAAAGTATGTATCCAATGTATAGTTGGCACCGTCGAGGAAGTATCTTAAGAAGTACGGTACAGCTTCGGGGTTGCTAGCGCCCTTAGGAATACCATAAGCTTCAATTTCACCATAACCTTGATAGTACTTTTCACCTGTGCGCTTAGGCATTGGAACAAAGTAAAGTGTCTTATTAGCCTTAAATTCACCAAAGTAGGAGTTCTTATTTCTTGCATGTACGGTAGTACCTGTATAGAACAATGCATCGTTAGCATTAAATGTTTCCTGACGACCGAAACCAAAGATTTTATCTTTGTTATAAAGGTCACCGAGTTCTTGGTGAATCTTTAACCATTCAGAAGAGTTCCAGTTACTTGCAAACTTCTTGCCATCATAGTAAACGTTTCTTAAACCTAAAGTGGAGAAGAATGATGTCATAGAACCTTCACCAACGACACCGAATGACAAACCGTCATCCTTAGCGTCTTCGCACATTTCAAGAAGTTTTTTCCATGTCCATTTTCCGGCTTTCCAAAGCTTGTAAGGATCTTCATAGTTGTATTTATCTATTACAGCCTTATTGTAGAACATTACGTAAACACCGGAAATATGGGTGTTTTGTAATGTAGTACCATATGTCTTACCGCCGAAGGTTAGGTTCTTCATCATATTTTGATCCCAAGCTTTATCAGTAAAGTCATACTTAGAAACTGAAAGTGGTTGCATATTTTGGATAAAGGTTATATCAGAATAACCTATACGAGCCATATCAGGAATATTTTCACCCGAAGCAATTAATGCAGGAAGTTTTGTAAAGTATGTAGAGTGAGAAACTGTATTCCAAGTAACCTGAATACCGGTCTGCTTTTTGAATGCATCCATAACAGCGGGAGCACCTGTGTATTCGGTAGCAGGGTTCCAGTTGTACATAGTAAGTTTTGTACCACGTAGTTTCTTAGGCATTGTGGATAAAACCTCTTTCCAAGATTTACCACCGATTTGGTTTTCCTTAGGAACTGTAGTAGTGATGTTTCCGGAACCACTACTTGAGTTTGTGTTAGCTGTGGAAGAAGTCTTTCCGCTTGAGCTTGTGTTCGAATTGTTTCCTTGAACATTGCTCGAATTAACATTCGACTGTGCCTGAGAAGAAGTGTTTGATGCTGTTTCCTCAGAGCTTACGTCATCCTGAGTTTCTGTAGTTGCAAAGAAATCATCGTTTACAGTTTGCTCTGAAGAAGTTTCATTTCTCTTGTCGCCACAACCCGCTACAGCAAAAAGCATACAAATAACCATAGCAAGCGCAAGGAGAGATTTTAATGTAATTTTCATATTTTTCTTTCCCTTCGTTAGTGTATTTCAACCGCAAATGCGATTTTTTATGCAAATCACATAATAATTCCTAAATTATTTGCCTTTGCTTATACACTATACCACACTTATATAGATTTTTCTAGTATTTTTTTAAAAAAATAAAATATATCATTAAGTTGTACTTTATTAATTTCTATTCGGCAATACCGCCTGCATGAGCTCCGCCGTAATCACCGTTTTCATCAGCAAAGCCAAAAGCAAACAATTTACCGTCCACAGTAAATTTAATTCTTACAACCTTACCGTTTAAAGTAGCTATATCAAAATCGCCAAAATCTAATGTGTGGTTTGTGCTATCACCATCAAAATCTTTAGAAGTTGCAAGTAAATTACCGTTTTCATCCAAAATTTCGGCCTTAACCTTACCAATTGCATTAATGCCCATTGTCTTTTTACCGGTAAACTCTAACTTACGGGTTAAAAGTGTACCGTTACCACTCATTGAAACAAAACCGTCACGTCTTAAAATTGCAATACCTGTAGCACCGCCACAATACATACCTGTATCATTATCGTTTAGTTCTTCCACAGTTTTGTTAAGGTGATTTCTACTCTTAGTTTCGTCGCCTGCAAATCCCGAATAATAAATCCACAATTCGTCACCGTGAATAATACATACGCCACCTACAGATTGAACGTAACCCCTATCCCAAGAGCCCCTGTAACGTGAAGCCCAAATAAGCGGGTCACGGTTAGGACGCGAGAAGTTAAAGCCGTCACGGCTGTACATTGGAATAAGCTCGGTAATTTTAGGTGCACCGCTATCACCAAAATCGGCATTGCTCAAACCTTGATGTATTTCAAACATACCAAGTATAATACTTTCGTATGCTACTGCATCAACACAATAAAGACCTGGGACAGCATCCTTTTGCTTACCTATAGCTTCATAGCCCTTAAGTGCTGTAGTAGATAAAATATACGGTTCTAAAATATCATCCTTATCGGCTGCCAACCAAAGTTTGCAGTCATTTTTATCCCATTCTACGTTTTCGGTAAAACTATCACTTTCGAAATAAGCGCGTGTTCTACCCGAATAGAAATAAGGGTCGCCGTTATGCCAAGACCATCGAATACTAAATACCCACTTTTTACGGAACGGATTATAAAACGCACTACAGCGGTCGCCAGCCCAACCCGTAAGTCCGCGAATATTCCAATGAATACCGTCAGGTGAAGTACCTACAACACCGCCTGCATCCCAACGAGGACCGTGGTGTGCCATTTTATAGCGTTCTTCCTTTGGTGCATCGTAATCAATAAAGAACGTACACGAGTCGGGTTGCAATGCTTCATACGGGTTGTCTTCAAATCTAACAGTATCGTCAAAGGGTAAAATTTGGTTTGTACCGGGTACTAAATCAAGGTTAGGCCTTACCCAATTTATACCATCATCCGATTCTGCATAAGCCAACTTATGAAGCCAACCTGCTTCGTACCACATTTTATACTTCTTCTCATCTTCATCATACCAAACACCGCCGCTTTTTGGACAAGCAACGGGAGAACCATTTTCGGTTTCTATTTCGGTTTCAGGGTAAAGCACAGGATTTCCTTCAAACTTTTTCGCCTTGTGGTATTCGGTTTCAAGGTTGGTTTCCTCAATAAGAAAGTTATCCACAAAAAGCTGTCTGCCCACAGTTACGTTAATAACTTCAGGCGGATTTTTAAGATATGGAACATCGTTCGGATAACTCATACGATCCATAAAATTGTCAGGTAACATTATGTTGTTATAAAGCTTTTCCATATTTTACACCT
>JBGVDY010000058.1:0-3482 GCA_045119585.1 Acutalibacteraceae bacterium
ATACCGCGAAGCAAGAGTCCGCCAATACCTGCTGCAGATTTTATAACACCCATATTCTCAGTACCAGCCTCGGTAACACCCAAATGCAACGGATAACGGCACTTTTCTGCCGCCAATTCGTACGCCTTATACATTTTAAAGGTATCTGATGATTTTAAAGAAAGCACAATATCCGTAAAATCAAACTTTTCAAGCAAAGATATATGGTAAAGACCGCTTTCAACCATAGCTTCAGGTGTAACTGCGCCGTATTTTGCTAAAATTTCCTTTTCAAGCGAGCCCGAATTAACACCTATTCTAATAGACACATTAGCATTTCTGCAAGCATCGGCAACCATTTTGACCTTGCTTTCATCCCCAATATTACCAGGGTTAATTCGCACCTTATCAACACCCATTGCCACGCTTTCAAGCGCCAAGCGATAGTCGAAATGAATATCGGCTACAAGCGGTATTTTAATATTTTCCTTTAAAGCTTTTACGGTTTTTAAGGCTTCTTTATCGGGAACGGTAACGCGAACAATATCACAACCTGCCTTTTCTAACCTTAGAGCCTGCTCTACATTACCCTTTATATCGTGCGCAGGAACACAAAGCATAGACTGAATGCTTACCGGTGCATCACCGCCTATATATGTGTTACCAACCTTAACCTTTACAGTATCCTTATTAGTGTACATATTATCTCCTAAAAAATTAAACCTAAAACGTCTTTAATCAGTATCAATATCATAAACCCTATAAGTACTACAAAACCTATAGTATGCACAACAGATTCGTACTTTTGGGGTACGGGCTTTCTGAAAATCATTTCATAAAGTATAAACACAAGTCTTCCGCCATCGAGTGCGGGTATTGGGAACAGGTTAAATAGCCCTAAATTTATGCTTATAAATGCCATTAAGGGAAGTAAGTTTTGTAAACTTTGTCTTGCCGCATCGGCAATTACCACCGTAACACCAACGGGTCCCGAAACCTGACTTATGCCGTATTTTCCGCTAAGCAAATCCACTAAACTTCGCCATATAACCACCGTATACGAAGCGGCAGTTTTAACAGAATTTTTCAAAAAAGTGCCAACAGTTCTTTTTTCACCGTAAACCTTAAAGTCTACCGTTAAAAATTCCATACCCTCGTACTCTTCAGAATCAAACTTAACGTCTTTTAGCAACTGCTTTTTGCCGTCGCGAAGTACTGTAATATCAATTTTACCATCATCGACATTTGTAAAAGCATAGCTTAAATCGTAGGTTGAAAAAATTGTTCTGCCGTCTACCTTTAAAATTTTATCATTAACCTGCAAACCGCTTTGTTCGCTTACTGCATTTGGCACAAATTCGGCAATAGTGGTTGTTGTAAAGGTTTTTGTGGGCGCTAAAATAAGCATTACTATTATAAAGCCTAAAATCAAATTAAAAACCGCACCCATTACAACAATTAAAAATCTGCGCCAAGCGGCTTTATTACAAAACGCCTTCGCATCGGCACTGCCTTCATCTTCGCCCTCCATAGCACAGTAACCACCTAAGGGTATAAGATTGAACGCATAATTAGTTTCGCCAAATTTTTTCGAAAAAAGCTTGGGTCCGAAACCTACCGCAAACTCGTTAACACGAACTCCTAAAAGCTTTGCGGCAATAAAATGGCCAAATTCGTGTATTATTATAAGCACTAAAAATAAAAGTATTGCCACTAAATATGGCCAAACGCTATTCCATAAATTTAAAATATTAATCACCAACTAATTGAATTCGTAATTCGAAATACGTAATGCGTAATTAAATATTCCGCAACACAGCTTCGCGTGCAAGTTTATCTGCATTTAGTATATCTTCTAAAGTAAACTCTTTCTTATTATTAGCCGAAACGAGCGCTTTTTCCACAAGTTCAGCAATTTGCAAAAATTTAATTTTTCCTTCTAAAAACAATGCAACTGCCTGCTCGTTAGCACCGTTTACAACGGTTGGTAAAATTCCGCCTTCGGTTATTGCTTTTACGCAAAGTGGTAAGCATCTAAAAGTATCTGTATCAGGTTTTTCGAAGGTCAACGTACCCACCTTAAACAAATCCAAATGCTCGAAAGCGTAGTCGCTTCTTTCGGGATAGGTTAAAGCGTACTGAATTGGCAAACGCATATCAGGTGTGCCTAGCTGTGCTATAACCGCGCCGTCAGAAAACTCTACACCCGAGTGTACTATACTTTGTCTATGCACCAAAACTTCTATTTTACCGGCCGGAAGCCCAAAAAGATGCACCGCTTCAATCACTTCAAGACCCTTGTTCATCAAAGTAGCAGAGTCTATGGTGATTTTAGCACCCATCGACCAATTAGGGTGATTTAGCGCTTCTTTTACCGTAACGTTTTCTAAATCCTTACGGGTTTTCCCAAAAAACGGACCGCCCGAAGCCGTAAGCAAGATTTTTCTAACACTTTTTTGTGTTGAGCCTTGAATCGACTGAAAAATTGCCGAATGTTCACTATCTACAGGCAGTATTTTAACGCCCTTTTCTCGCGCTTTGCGGTTTACAATATCGCCACCTGTTACTAAGGTTTCCTTATTGGCAAGCGCAATGTCTTTACCGCTCTCAATAGCGGCTAAAGTTGGACGAAGCCCCGCAATGCCTACTATAGCGTTGAGTGCTACATCGGCGTCATAACTTGCAACTTCGCAAACACCGTCTATACCGCTTAAAACCTTAATATTAGTATCTGCTAATTTGATTTTTAACTCTTTTGCCTTATCTTCATTAAAAACCGCAACCGCTTTTACATTAAACTCACGCGCTTGCTTTTCTAAAAGCTCTATATTACCGCCTGCCGCTAAAGCGTTTACCTTATATCCATCACGGCGGCAAACCTCAAGCGCTTGCGTACCTATTGAACCTGTTGAACCTAAAATTACTAAACTTTTCATTATAATATTCCCAAAAATAAACTAATAAACATAGCCGGAGCTATCATAATTATACTATCTAATCTATCCATTATTCCGCCGTGTCCGGGGATTAAGTTGCTATAATCCTTTAAGCCTACCGAACGCTTTATAGCCGATGCAAAAAGGTCACCAATCATACCCAAAATGCAGAAAGGTATTGTAAGCAAAAGCACCGCAATACTAAATTTATCAAATAAAAGTGAAATTACAACGGTAAATACAATACTTGAAACTATACCGCCTATAGCACCTTCAACTGTCTTTTTAGGGCTGATTTCGGGGCATAATTTATGTTTTCCTATAGTAACACCCACAAAGTAAGCGCCCATATCGCAAATAGACGAAAAATTGAGCAATAGCAATAAATAGTATATTCCGTTATCGTTATTTATTATTACATTAAGAAAATAGAAAGCAACCGCGAAAGGAATCGGAAAACCGTAAACTAAAGCAATTTTACCTAAATCCATCTCATTATGATTTACAAGAATCATAATAACAGCATAAATGCAATATAAAACGGTTGCAATTATAATACCCGTAAAG
>JBGVDY010000059.1:0-1796 GCA_045119585.1 Acutalibacteraceae bacterium
GGGAAGAAGCCACGGTTACCAAAATAAAGCGCGAAGGTTGTTTTTTTCATAATAATTACCTCCAAAATAAATTTTTACATATATATAATATACTTTTTAATTTCAACATTATAGTAAGAAAAATCACAAATAATAGCACTATCTTCCCGAATTTCGAGAAGATTTATATTGATTTTCTATATTTATAGGTGTATAATAAAACAAAAGACTATTTGGAGTGAAATATATGAATTACAATAAACTCTTTACGCTAATAGAAAGTTTAAACGAAGAATATCTTTCTTTTTTGGAAGATGTATGTAATATTGAAAGCCCCACAAATTTCAAAGAGGGTGTAGATAAAACGGCGCAATATTTTATTGATAAAGCCAACGAAAAAGGCTGGAAAATTGAGGTTTTAAAGCAAGAACTTTCGGGCAACGTGGTTTGTATAACATTAAACTCTGAAATAGCCGAAAAACCCATAAGTCTTTCATCACATATTGACACCGTACACCCAATTGGTCTTTTTGGTTATCCCCCTGTAAAACGCGATAATGAAAAAATGTACGGACCGGGTGTACTTGATTGCAAGGGTGGTGCTGTTACAGCCTTTATGGCTATGGACGCTTTGGAAAGAGTTGGTTTTAAAAAACGCCCTGTTATGCTTTTGCTGCAAAGCGATGAAGAGGTTGGCAGTCAATTAAGCAACAAAGCCACCATTAACTATATTTGTCAAAAAGCAAAGGATTCTGTAGGTTTTATTAATCTTGAAGGTGCTAACGGCAACACTGCCGTACTTGAACGCAAGGGTATTTATCGGGTACGCTTTGATATTAAGGGCAAAGCCGAACATTCTTCCCGTTGTTATAACGGTACTAACGCTATAACCGAAGCAGCGTATAAAATAATTGAATTAGAAAAATATAAAGACCCCGAAAATATAACCTGCAACTGCGGTGTTGTAAGCGGTGGTACCGTTGGTAATACAGTTGCTGCAGAATGCTATTTTATAGCCGATTTTAGATATAAAACAAATGATAATTTAAAAGAAATACAGCAAATAATTGAATACCTTTGTAATAATACAACACTAACTGGTTGTGTTTGCAGTTATACGGTTACTAACAATCGTCCGCCAATGGTACTGTGTGAGCGTAATATAAACTTCTTAGCTAAAATGAATGAAATATATAAAAAATGCGGTATGCCCGAACTCGAATTAGCAACCGCAATTGGCGGTTCCGATGCGGCATATACTACAAACGCAGGTATTCCTACAGTGGATAACCTTGGTACCGAGGGCGACAGGCTACACTCTGTAGAAGAATTTATTTATTTAAAATCCTTAGTAGAATCAGCAAAGAAAATCGCCGCTGTTTGCTACGGAATATAAGGTGCTTTTATGTTAATAAACTTTAATTTTGAACGTCTTGATAAGCTGCTTTACGATTTTTATCTTGTCACAGGAATTACGGTAAGTATTTGGGATTCACAAATAAATCAGTTATGCTTTCAACCCAAGGAGATGCGAAGCTTTTGCCGTGCTATTCGTTCTTCAAAAAAGGGTGAACAGCTTTGCCTTCAAAGCGACCGCGCGCTATGTATGGAATGCGGAAAAACAGGCAAAGCGGTTTCGCGTTACTGTCACGCCGGACTTATAGATACTGCCGTACCAATAAAATTCAAAGATACAATTTTAGGGTATATGATGTTCGGTCAAATAGCTGATAAACCTTCCGCAAGCGTGCGACCTGCGCTTGAAAAATTAAGCCAAGATTTAGGACTTGATTGTGATAATTTGCACTCTCTCTATG
>JBGVDY010000060.1:0-1309 GCA_045119585.1 Acutalibacteraceae bacterium
ATTGAGCCTATTTTGGCGTTAATTGCTTCGGGTAGGGGTTTAACTGACCCTGCAGAATTAGAGCAGTTTTTTTGCGATGAACCTAATTTTAGCGATATATATTCTTTAGCCGATATTATGCACGCCGCCGATATTATTAATAAATTTATTGCCGAGAATAAAAAAATTGCTATTTTTGGTGATTACGACTGTGACGGTGTAACTTCTACAGCTATTTTATATAAATATTTGAAAAGTCGTTCTGTAGATTGTATTTACTATATTCCTGACCGTTTTAGTGAAGGCTATGGTATGAATTGCAAGGCTGTAGAATATCTTAATTCTTTGGGTGTTGATTTAATTATTACAGTTGATAATGGTATCGCATGTTTAGAAGAAATTGACCTTGCTAATAAACTAGGAATGACCGTTGTTGTAACTGATCACCATTTACCCGGTGAAAAACTTCCTAATGCAGCAGCAGTTGTTGACCCACATAGAACTGATTGCCCTTCAGAGTTTAAGATGGTTTGTGGTGCAGAAGTTGCATATATGCTTATATGTGTTATGGAAGGTAAGGAGCCCGAAGAACTTCTTTACGAATATGCTGATATTTTGACTATTGCTATAATAGCCGATTTAATGCCTTTAACTTTTGAAAACAGAAGTATTGTTAAGTATGGTATTAATAAAATTAAAACCAATACAATAGTTGGTATTTCTGCCCTGTTAAATGTTTCAGGTATAAAAATCAGCGACGTCACTTCAGAACGTATTGCATTTTCTTTATGTCCGCGAATTAACGCTGCCGGTAGAATGGGGAGCGCTAAAATTGCTGTGGAATTGCTTTGTGAAACTGATATGTTAAAAGCACTTAATATAGCAAACAAGATTGATGAATATAACGTTACTCGTCAACAAACAGAAAAAAATATTTTTTCTGAAGCTGTAACTCAAATTGAAGCAGATAATTTGCAAAATGACCGTGTAATTGTTGTTTGCGGTGAAAATTGGCATCATGGTGTTGTTGGTATTGTTGCTTCCCGTATTTGTGATTATTATGGTGCACCTGCAATTATTCTTTCACGTGATGGTGAAATTGCTCACGGTTCGGGCAGAAGTTATGAAGGTTTTTCGTTATTTGATGCAGTAAACAGTTGTAAATATTTATTAGAAAAATTTGGTGGTCATCATTCGGCCTGTGGGGTTACCATCAATATAGACCGTATTGATGAATTTAGAGAAAAAATTAATAATTATGCCAATTCATTAGAATTTATTCCACCCACATTAACCCTTGATTGTAAGCTTAATCCACAAGCATTAACAT
>JBGVDY010000061.1:0-1809 GCA_045119585.1 Acutalibacteraceae bacterium
GGGATGCTAAGTATTTTCTTGAAGGTAATATATACGATTTAAAACCAAACGATATTTTAATTATTAAAAAATCGGAAACACATGCGCTATTTATAAATAAGGCTATTCCTTATTCCCGGTACGTAATTAACTTTAATGCCTCGGCATTACTTTCGCCCAAAAGGGAAGAATTACTTTCAATAATTGATGAAAAACCGCTTGGTAGGTCAAGTAGAATACCTTCTAACGAGTTTGAAAAAAATTCGTGGATATATTATTTAGAAAAAATTGTTAATGAAGAAACGTTTGAAAACAAGCGTTTATATCTCACTGTATTATTAAATGAACTTTGCAAAAATATAAATAAAACGGAAGATAGCTCCATTGCTACAAAAGAAGAAAAACTTATTGAATATATAAACCGCAATCTAATGAGTATTACATCTTTAGATGAGATTTGCGAACATTTTTACATAAGTAAGACACATTTAAATCGAAAATTCAAGTTGATAACGGGATCAACAGTATGGGATTATATTGTTGAAAAAAGGCTTATTTCTGCAAAGGATATGCTTTTAAACGGAGTGCGCCCAAATATAGTTGGTGAAAAATGCGGTTATTTGGAATACAGTTCTTTTTACAGGGCATATAAAGCGTATTTTGGCGTATCGCCAAAGGAGGATTTCCACGAATAAACCCCCTTAACACATTTTTTGTGTTAAGGGGGTTTAAAACTTAAAAAGTTCTTAATCCCTTGGGATAATGATTTTTGGCAACACCATTTACAACCTTTGCGCCACCTAAACTGCACCCATCAACCGTAACAACTGCCCAACCGTTTTTTAAGTCGCAGCATATTTCTTCACCGTGAAGATATTTTTGTAACTGTTCACTATTGGCAGTAAACTCAATTTTTCGCTTAAAATATTTGCCTAAAGCCATAAAGAATTGGTGGTGGGGTTGAATATAGTTTTTCTTTACTTCGCCAATCGTAACACCGCATGAAAAAGCGGTACCATCTTTGATTTTAAAATCATTTGTAAAATATACGGGATTGCCGTTATATAAAGTTACGTTTTCTTTATTGTAATCAAATAAAACGTCATCCAAAAAATCGAAAACGGCTTTATCAATTTTAAGTGTATTTTTATTTGTTTTTTCTTTATTGAATATAACGGGATTTGTGTTATGTAAAACTGCCATAAACTGACCTTCGCCCTTGGCTTTGTGGGGGTAAAAGCGTCTTGCAAAGTGTATATTTTCGCATTTGCAACCGTTAAATGAAATTCCGTCACAGGTATGGTTTTTTACCGATTCCTTTACAGGAAGAATTTCAAATTCGGGGTGGTTTTGTAAAAATGTATCTATTACCATTTCATTTTCCTCTAAAGAAAATGTACGGGTGGCGTAGATAATATATCCGCCGTTTTTTAAAGCTTTTACGGCATTTTCTAAAATTTCAGTTTGTCTTTCAGCGCATTTTTTAACGTTTTCTTGCGACCATTCAGTAATCGCAATTTCTTCCTTTCTGAACATACCTTCGCCCGAGCAGGGGGCATCAACCATTATTAAATCAAAGGTGTTAGGAAAGGTTTTTGCTATTTTTTTGGAATCCATACAGGTAGTAATTGTATTTAAAAGACCTAATCTTTCAATATTACCTGTTAAAATTTTACAGCGTGAAGGTATAATTTCGTTAGAAACAAGCACGCCGTTAACTCCCAATTTGTTTTTAATTTGCGTACTTTTGCCACCGGGTGCGGCACACATATCAAGTACAATCCAATCGGGATTTACGTCAATACATTCTGCAGGTGCCATAGCTGCAGG
>JBGVDY010000062.1:0-4190 GCA_045119585.1 Acutalibacteraceae bacterium
GTGAAACTTGCCGTCAAATTGAAAACGTAGTTTTCACTCTTTGACGGCGTTTTAATAAAATTAAATTTTCGTCACTTAAGGGGGAAATCGAAATTCCCCCTTTAGGCGAATCTTTCCGCCCTTTCTTTTCGCCTACACAAGAAAGGGCGTGCCCGTCACGGCATGAGCGACGATATAAAATTTTTTCTTTAACAAAATTGTTCATCGGTTAACCTTTTTTGAACCACGCGACTATCGCGTGGTTTTCGTTATACAAGTAAAGGCTATCTCATAAAAAGAGATAGCCTTTTTTATATACTTAGCAATATTTAATAATCTAATCCATCGGGTAAGAATCGGTCTCCGCCGTCGCCGTAGCAGGTAACACCTGCTCCGTATCTGAACATACGGATTTTACGGGTTTTAGTATCAATATTCACAACGTCAAAAGCATTTTGAGTAACTGTACCGGGAAGTCTTAAAACGCGGGAGTCACCGCTACGCATTGATGCTGAAGCGTTACGGGTATAGATAATATTAATTCCCTTCTCCACTTCGTGAATATCATCATGAATATGACCTAAAAGCCAACAAATCATATGCGGTTTTTTCTCCAAATCCTTATAGCGAGTATAATCAGCTTTTACATCCAAATCAAAGAACGAATTAATCTCATTCTTATAGTGATGCTCATAGGTTTCGCCGTTATTAAACGCCGCGCATATATCAAGTAACTTTTCGCCTACGTTTTCAAAATCGGGGTATTTACCTTTATAATCGTGACCAACTATAATTACGCCCCAATCCTTTTCTGCCTTGTCATCAAAATTCAAAGCAACGTTAGCAATCCAATTCATTTGCTCGTTAGAGATATAGCGGCGACCGTCACCACTGAAATACTTTACCTCGCCCTTTTCGTTTGTAACGGTTTTATCAATATCCTGAAAATCAACGCTGATAATACGGATTTTTTGCTTTTCTATATCTAAATAATTCCAAGTAGAACGGTAGCCGTTTGCCTTGGTTTGATGTACGGTACCAAAGTTTTCTTCAGAAAACCAATAGAAAAGATTAGAATAATCACTATCGGTAAGCACGTTTTCAGGCTTATTCCACCAACAATTGCAGTCGTGGTTACCCTTGGCAAATACGAAAGGACTACGGCTTTTTTTAGCTTCATCAAAGAAAGCCTTTGCATGCAATAAGGGTAAGGTTTTATCTTGTAGGAAGAAAGGTGTTATAGCATCGCCCGCATTTATCACCGCATCAAAAACAATTGGCGACTCATTTGAAAAAGCAATAGTGCGCTTTAAGTTATCCATACAAGCGTCGGGTTCCATAAAGTCGATATGGCTATCAGTAAAAAACACAAAATTAGCCCTATCGTAAGCGTTATCAGGAGTAAATTTGCGTGAAGGACTTCCTATAGCATACGGTAAAAAGCGTTTGTAAAGATTAGCTTCTTCTACTTTACATATAAAATCATAATCGAGCATTTGACTTACCTCTTTCTTTAAAACAAAAAGTTTTATTTATTGTAACATACTAAAAAGTCAAATGCAAGAATTATAAATTAACCCCCGTAAAAAAGGGGTTATTATAGTTCTTTTTCAATCACCAAAAGTCTGTTATACTTTGCCGTTCGTTCACTTCTACAAGGCGCACCTGTTTTAATTTGGCCTGCATTTACCGCTACTGCTAAATCGGCAATGGTTGTATCTTCACTCTCGCCCGAGCGGTGCGAAATCACTGCATTATATCCGCTTCTTTGAGCAAGTCGGATCACATCAAGTGTTTCGCTTAAAGTGCCTATTTGGTTAGGCTTTACAAGTATTGCATTACCGCATTTTTCTTTTATTCCCTTTTCTAGTCGCTTAGTATTTGTGACAAATAAATCGTCACCTACAAGCTGAATTTTACTACCCAGTTCTTCAGTAAGCTTCCGCCAAGCATTCCAATCTTCTTCAGCAACACCGTCTTCAATAGAAATAATCGGATATTTTTCGGTCAATTGCTTATAATACTCAATCAAATCGTCACTTGTCATTATTTTATTTCTTTTAGGCATTAAATATTCGCCGTTTTTATACCATTCGCTTGAAGCTACGTCAAGTGCTATTTTTATTTGGTTGGTAGTATAACCCGCTTTTTTTATTGCTTCAATTATTATTTCTATGGCTTGCTCGTCGCTTTGTAGGTCAGGCGCAAAACCACCTTCATCCCCGACTCCTGTCGTCCTACCGCTTTCTTTTAAAATTTCACCTAATGCGTGGTATACTTCTGTACATTGCCTCAGTCCTTCTTTAAAGCTTTCCGTCGCTACGGGAGTTATCATAAATTCTTGAATATCAATATTATTTTTAGCATGTGCACCGCCGTTTAAAATGTTAAGCATAGGTCGTGGAAGCTTTTGAGCATTTATACCGCCCAAATAACGGTATAACGGCATATTACAACTGTTTGCCATCGCTTTAGCCACCGCCAAGGATACTGCCAAAATAGAATTAGCACCTAAACGAGACTTGTTTTGTGTACCGTCAAGCTTTATTAAAAATTCGTCTACCTCGCGCTGATTTACGTTATTCAAACCTATTAATCCACTCGCTATTTCTCCGTTTATAACTTCTACGCAAGACTTAACCCCCTTGCCACAGTAACGTTTATCACCATCGCGTTTTTCGTGTGCTTCAAACATACCCGTAGATGCGCCGGAAGGTGAAATTGAATAACCTTCACTCCCATCACACAGTGTTACTTTTACTGCAACAGTAGGGTTGCCGCGCGAATCTAAAACCTCAAAACCCTCTAATTTTTTTATACAAATATCTTTCATCATATACTCCTTTCTTCTTTTTATTATTTTTTGTCAAAAAATCCTTAATATTATAAAATTTACTATTTTATTTTAATTCATTTTATGTTATAATCTATTATGTATAACTATTACTATAAAATAGGTGTTTGAAATTATGACAGATAACAAAGAACAAGGATATAATATAATTTGTGGTCGTAATCCCGTGCTTGAAGCAGTACGCTCAGGCAGAGAAATCGACCGTTTACTCGTAGCACACGGTGTGGCAGGCGGCAGCATAACCGCTATTATTGCAAAATGCAAGCAAAAAGGCATTCTAATTAAAGAAGTCAGTCCACAAAAACTGGATTATTACTGTCAAGGTGCCAATCACCAAGGCGTGGCAGTTTTATTTGCCGAACAGGAATATTGCACCGTTGAAGATATTTTAAACTATGCAAGCGAAAAAGGCGAACAACCTTTTATTATAGTTTGTGATGAAATTGAAGATCCACATAACTTAGGTGCTATAATCCGTACTGCTGAAGCTTGCGGTGTTCACGGTATAATTATTCCCAAACGCAGAAGTGCTTCGCTTAATGCAACAGTTGCCAAAAGTGCAAGCGGCGCGCTTGAGTATATGCGTGTAGCGCGTGTAACCAATATACCAAATACACTCGACCTTTTAAAAGAAAACGGTGTTTGGGTATTTGGTGCAGATATGGATGGCACCGACTACGAAAAAGTAGACTTTAATTGTGCTACTGCCTTAGTTATTGGTAACGAAGGCAAAGGCATCGGCACCTTAACTACCAAAAAATGTGATCAAATCGTTAGTCTTCCAATGTTTGGTAAAATAAATTCGCTTAACGCTTCGGTTGCGGCAGGCGTTTTAATGTACGAAGTAGTCAGAAAAAAAAGAAGTTAGGAAGTTGAGAATGAAATTCTTTTCCAAAAAGATAAAAGACGAAGATTTTATAATAGATACTGATAAAAATGAAAATATAACTATCCAAAGCGGAAGTAAAATTGCTCCTACACATAAGCTTACCGTTGATGAGGTTTTAGGCAACAATCAACCCACCTCCCAACGATATGATGGGAAATCGGCACTTGAATCTTTAAGACAGCGAATGCTTCAAACGTCAGAAAATTCCGACAATAAAGTACCTGCCCAAGAAAAAGAGCCTGAACCCACAAGCCCTATTACAAAAGCAGTACCCGAAGAGCCAAAGGCTACCGAAAAGACTCCGACCAATGTTAGTGAAAATAAAAAAAGCTTACTGGAGAAATGCAAACCGTTTATTACTGATGCCAAAAACGAAAACGCTTCTCAAAATCAAGCTCCGCTTTATAAACTGCAAAGTGTTGCCGAAATACTTGAAAACAATCGCCAAAAATATATCGACCGTTTGGC
>JBGVDY010000063.1:0-2496 GCA_045119585.1 Acutalibacteraceae bacterium
AAATAAACTTACTGTTTTGCCTGCGCTTATAACTTTTATACCAATGCTTATGAATACTGCAGGTAACGGTGGTAGTCAGTCTTCAGTTACTGTTATTCGTGCAATGTCTCTTGGCGATATTGAATGGCGTGATATTTTTAAAGTAGTTTGGAAAGAAGCCAGGGTTGCAATTGTTTGTAGCTTTGTTTTGTCTTTTGTTAATTTTTTAAAAATGATACTTCTTGACCATCTTGTTTTAAACATTTTTGATGCCGGTAAATATATTGCTGAAATTACTGTTGTTTCTGTAACCTTATTCTTTACTATTTTATTAGCTAAAATTATTGGCGCAATTTTGCCAATGTTTGCAAAAAAATTAAATTTAGACCCTGCAGTTATGGCAAGTCCCTTTATTACTACTTTGGTAGATACAATTTCTCTACTAATTTATTTCAAAGTTGCCGTAATGATTTTAAAGGTATAAAAAAGCAAGTCGAAAGACTTGCTTTTTTTATAGAGTTCGAATCTTCTATAACAAAAAAATAACAGCCACACCTAAAGGTATGACTGTTATTTTGGCGCGCTGAAGAAGATTCGAACTCCCGACCTTCTGGTCCGTAGCCAGACGCTCTATCCAGCTGAGCTATCAGCGCAAAGTGCGGTAATTTTTGACCGCCATAGTATAATATCACATTAATTTTAAAAAATCAAGTATTTTTTTAAGTTTTTTGAAAAATATTTGTTTTTTATTATTTATAACACAAAATTACTAAAATTGACCAAATATTTTATCTTGAATACATTATTTTATAATGTTAAAATTATTATAATATCTTTCGGAGGTAATTTATGAAGTATAACGTTATTGGATTTGCAAAAGAAGAATTGGAAAAATATCTTGAAATGCTTTGTGTCAAAGCTGAAATTAATTTGGGACTTTTTGAAGAATTTAACGAATTTGTTGAAGTTGAAGACCCTGCACGTGATGATGCTTATATTATTAAAATTATTGACAAAAAAGGTTTTATAGCAGGTTCCAATGAACGAAGTGTTTTATTTGGTATTTATCGATTATTGGAAGAATGGGGAATAACTTGGGTAAGGCCGGGTCCTAACGGAACAAAATATCCTGATAAGTGTGTTCCAATCGACTTGGATATTCGTGAAGCCGCTTCAAAGAGAAATCGTATTATGTGTATTGAAGGTGCAGTTTCAATAGAAAATTGTCTTGATATGATTGATTGGATGACCAAGGTTGGCTTTAACGGTTATTATATTCAGTTTACAAACGGTTATAATTTTTTCGATCGTTGGTATAATCATATGAGAAACCCATATAAAAAGGGTGTTACAATTTCGCAAGAACTTGCAACCGAGTATGTTGAAAAAATGACATACGAAATAAAAAAGCGTGGTTTATTGCTTCATAGAATGGGTCACGGTTGGCATTGCAGGGCTTTTGGTGTGCCCGATGCCGGCTGGTATCAATATGATGAAAAGGACATTCCAAAAGAATTTGTTGAAATTTGCGCTATGGTTGATGGCGAGCGTAAATGTTGGAATAACCGTCCATTACAAACTCAACTATGTTATTCTAACCCTTATGTTATCGAAAAAATGACTGATGAAGTACTAAATTATGCCATCGAGCATCCCGAAACCGATGCTATTTATTTCTGGTTGGGTGATGGCGGTAAATACTGTGAATGTGATGAATGCAGTAAACTTTCAAAAACCGATAACTTTATTAATATGGTTGATATTATAACCAAAAAATTTAAAGAGCATAATATCAAAAGTCAGGTTATTTTTGGCGGTGTTGCGCGCGGTGTGCCTGAAAAGAAATGGATTGAAAATACCGAAAATTGTATGCTAATGTTTGCGCCTATAAATCGTACTATGGCTTATACATTCCCCGAAAATTATAATTATGATACAACCTTGCCAAATTACGATATTCAAAAGAATGAAAGGCCAAAAACTTCTGCTGAATATTTTGCTTACTTGTATCATTGGAAAAAGATTTATAAAGGCGAAGTTATAGATTTTGACTATCATCTTATGTGGGACTTTATGCTCGATGCCGGCGGTGAGGGTATTGCTCGTGTTATTCACACCGATATTAAAAACTGCGATAACCTTGGCGTAAACGGATATATTAGTTGTCAGCTACAGCGTAATGCGTTCCCGTCTTCAATTGGAATGACGTCAATAGCAAAGACTATGTGGAATAGCAATACCGATTTTGAAGCTATGCGCAGAAAACTATATTCCGCCACCTTTGGCGAAGATGCAGTTGACAAGCTTTGCGAATATTTTGCTACTTTATCCGATTGCTTTAAAATGGGTGTTATTCGTAACCAAATACCATTTGATAGTGAAGAAGTTAAAGCGGATATGAAACGTGCCAAGAAGGCAATGGATGATTTTGCTGCGGTTATTGATTCGCATCTTGATGTAAGCGACCCTTGTCAAAGAGATTCATGGCATTATTTGGCTATTCACCGTGTAATGTAT
>JBGVDY010000064.1:0-9374 GCA_045119585.1 Acutalibacteraceae bacterium
GTCATTATGGCAGTCCTTGATTATTTGTATTAACATCAGAAGTAATTTTAAGTTGCGGTTTATCTTTGAACTCTGCCTGAACTGTCGCCGCCTGCAAGCTTTTCAACCTCTGCTACACCTACACGGTTGTAGTCGCCTTCAACAGTGTGCTTAAGCGCAGATGCTGCAACTGCAAATTCGATAGCTTCTTTAGAAGATTTACCGTTTAGTAATGAGTAGATAAGACCGCCGCCAAAGCTATCGCCACCGCCTACACGGTCAACGATGTGGAGATGATAGCTCTTGGAGAAGTAGTAATCTTCACCGTCATAAAGCATACCTGCCCAATCGTTATCGTTAGCGGAAATAGAAGTTCTAAGAGTAATTGCAACCTTTTCAAAGCCGAATTTATCAGCAAGTTGTTTTGCAACAGATTTATAACCTTCGTGGTTAAGTTTACCGCCGTAGATATCGGTGCCTTCTGCTTCAATACCGAATACGTCCTTTGCATCTTCTTCGTTAGAAATGCAAACGTCTACGTATTGGCACAATTCGGTCATAGCTTTGTTAGCTTCTTCTCTTGTCCAAAGCTTGCCTCTGTAGTTAAGGTCACAAGAAATCTTAACGCCGCGCTTTTTAGCAGCAATACAAGCTTCCTTACAAATTTCAACAACGTTAGGACCTAAAGCGGGAGTAATACCTGTAAAGTGGAACCAGTCGGCGCCTTCGAAGATGCTGTCCCAATCAAAATCTTGGGTAGTAGCTTGCTGAATAGCGGAATATTTACGGTCGTAAATACAAACTGAACCACGCTGTGAAGCGCCTTTTTCAAGGTAGTAAATACCAACACGCTCGCCGCCGCGAACAATTTTACTGGTGTCTACACCAAAATAACGAAGACTGTCAACTGCTGCTTGACCAATGGCATGTTTAGGTAATTTGGTAACGTAAACGCTATCCATACCGTAGTTAGCAAGGCTAACTGCAACGTTTGCTTCGCCACCGCCAAAGGTTGCTTGCATTTGGTCGTTTTGGAAGAAACGGTAATAACCGTTAGGTGCTAATCTTAACATTAATTCGCCAAAAGTAACAATTCTTTTCATAGTATTAACCCTCCAATTTTTCAAGTGCTTCTTTTACGAAGAAACTTCCGCCGATAGCTTCAATCTTATCGAAAGCTAGGAATTCATCAATATTGCTTCTGTCAACACCGCCTGTGGGTATGAATTTTACCTGCGGGAAAGGTGCTGAGAGAGCCTTTAATGCCTTAAGACCGCCGTAAACGTTTGCGGGGAAGAACTTAACTGTGGTAATGCCAAGCTCTAATGCTTGCATAATTTCGGTAGGGGTTACGCAACCGGGGTAGTAGGAGATATTTCTTTCAATACAAATTTTTGCAACTGCTACTGAAAGACCGGGGGATACAATAAACTGCGCGCCTGCTTTTAAAGCGGCTTCACATTGTTCGGCATTTATAACAGTACCTGCACCGATAGACATTTCGGGATAGTTTTTGCAAGCATACTCAATAGCTTCTGCAGCACATGCGGTACGGAAGGTGATTTCTGCAGTATTAATGCCAACACCCTTTAAAGCGGTTAAAATTTTGTCTGTTTCACTTAATTCTTTAATTACTACTACGGGAACAAATTTTTCCATTTTTTATTTCTCCTTTATACACCTGAATATGCGGCAAAGCCTGCATCTACGGGAAGAACAACACCTGTAATTGCCGATGCGGATTTATCATCGCAAAGGAATAGTGTTGCGCCAAGCAGTTCTTCTGCATCTACAAAGCGTTTTGTTGGTGTGCCGTTTAATATTTTTGCGCTTCTGGCGGTTGGTGTGCCGTCTTCATTAAATAGAAGAGCCTTGTTTTGCGCAGAAACAAGGAAACCCGGGGCAATCGCATTACAACGAATACCGGTACCTGCAAAGTGGGTGGCAAGCCATTGTGTGAAATTGGAAATGCCTGCCTTAGCAGCCGAATATGCGGGGATTTTGGTGAGTGGGGTGTATGCATTCATTGAAGAAATATTAAGAATGCAACCTTTTTGGTTTTCTACCATATCCTTTGCAAATTCTTGTGTTGGTAAAAGTGTGCCTTGGAAGTTGAGCTTGAAAACAAAATCAACACCTGAAGCATCCAAATCAAAGAAGGATTTACCTCCTTCTTTAGCCTCGTGGTGATATTCGTTATCGGTTGTGGCTCTTGGGTTATTACCGCCTGCACCGTTTACTAAAATATCACAAGGACCAAGCTCAGCCAAAACCTTTTGGTGAACAGCTTTAAGGTCTTCGGGGTCTAAAACGTTGTTTTTGTAGCCTTCGCAAACATAGCCTTCAGATTTGAGTTCATCTGCCAATGCTTTTACAGCGTCTTCGTTAAGGTCTAAGGCGGCAACCTTTGCTCCGCTTTGTGCGAACGCTCTTGCCATTGCACCGCAAATAAGTCCGCCGGCCCCCGTTACTACGACAACCTTGCCGCTATAGTCAACATTAAGAGGAAGATTCATAGTATTTTCTCCTTATTTTTTGAATTTTTCAAGGCTGTCCCAAACGCCTAACATATACATAATGCCAAGAGCACGGTCATAAAGTCCGTATCCGGGGCGAACAGTACCGGGACCTTCACCCCAAAGATGTCTGCCATGGTCAGGGCGAATATAACCTTCGTAACCACAGTCGTGGTAAGCCTTTAAGATTTCTAAAATTCCGGTATCGCCGTCACAGTCGCGGTGGCTGGCTTCGGAAAAATCTCCATTTTCGAAGTGCTTAACGTTTCTTATGTGTGCAAAAGCAATTCTGTCACAATGCTTGCGAACAATATCTGCAACATTGTTATTAGGGTCAGCATTAAGACTGCCTGAGCAAAGTGTTAAGCAGTTGCAAGGATGGTCAACCATCTTTAAAAAGCGGTTAATATTTTCTTCGTTTATAAGAAGGCGGGGAAGACCGAAGATATCCCATGGCGGGTCATCCATATGAATTGCCATTTTAATACCTGTTTCTTCACATACCGGCATCAATGCCTCAAGGAAGTATTTTAAGTTTGCCCAAAGCTTTTCGTGGTTAACGTCTTTATATGCTTTAAATAACTCGTCAAGCTTGGCCATACGCTCAGGCTCCCAGCCCGGAAAAGACATATTGTACTTTTCTGTAAAGTCCAGAATGTATTTTGCCATAGCGTTATAATCATCCTGAATCATATTCTTTTCGTAAAACAATGCGGTAGAACCATCACCTACAGGGTGGAATAGGTTACTTCTTGTCCAGTCAAATATAGGCATAAAGTTGTAGCAGATTACTTTAACACCAAATTTTGAAAGGTTTTTAATGGTTTGAATGTAGTTTGCAATGTACGCATCCCTTGTAGGAAGACCTATTTTAATGTCATCGTGAACGTTAACCGATTCAACTACATCCATATTAAAGCCGTAGGGTTTAAGTTGTTTTTCAACTTCTGCTATTTCGTCAACTTCCCAAACCTCGCCCGGCATTTTGTGGTGTAAAGCCCAAACTATGCTCTCTACACCCGGAATTTGTTTGATATCCGAGAGTTTAATATTATCGTTACCCTCGCCATACCAACGAAATCCCATTTGCATTGCCATATATGTACCTCCTTTTAGCTTGCTGATTTTATTATATACGCTTAGTATAGCATATAGTTTTAGCAATGTTAATTACATTTATTGTTTGACATATTGCAAATATTGCTGTAAAATAATTAAGAGGTGATAAAAATGCCTAAAAGATTTGACCCAAGGCAAAATATGAACTCGGAAAATTTTGAAATTTTTCATTATCTAGACCCGGGCACACGCCATATGGAAGCGCATTATCACGATTTTTATGAAATATTCTTCTTTATAGACGGTAACGTAGATTATTGGATAGATGGAAGCTTGTATCATTTAATCCCGGGAGATATTTTACTAATACATCCAACCGAACTTCATAAGCCCGTACCAAACGCTGAAATTGATACATACGAGCGTATAGTTTTATGGGTAAATAAAAATTATTTAGCTAATATTGAAAATGGTGTTTTAGAAAAATGTTTCGATAAAGAAAGTCAAACGCATAACAAGGTATTAAGACTGTCAAACGAAAAAAGAGAGCAGCTTTTTTCCTTAGCGTATAGTCTATGCGAAGAATATTACAGTAAAGAATTTGCCAAAGACGTTGGCTCGTATTCTTTACTTTTACAAATATTAGTTCAAATCAATAGGCTTACCCAATCAAACAGTCCTATAGGGGGAGAAGAGTTTAATACACCAACACTTATTTCTGAAATTTTAGCCTATATAAACGAGCATTTTACCGAAAAACTAACCTTAGATTCTATTGCTAACCACTTTTTTATAAGCAAATATCATATTTCTCATGAATTTAAAAACGCAGTTAACACAAGTCTTTACAGATATATAATAATGAAACGCTTAAATGCTGCTTATACTTTGTTAAGCGAAGGTACCCCCGCTCAAGAGGTTTGTACAATGTGCGGTTTTGGTAACTACACCGTGTTTTTTAGAGCTTTTAAAGCTGAATTTGGAATAAGTCCTACCGAATGCGCGAAACAGTAGTACTTTGGTTCAGATAGTGCGCATTTTTATCTTTGATGTCGCTAATATTAAAACCTACTTGTCTATTGACAACACTATCACCATATTATAATATATAATTAAAAAGTATATAAGGAAGGTACAAAATAATGGCTCAAATCGCAGATTATATTAACGACTTTTTACACCCATTGGCAGAGATTTCTGCCGGGATATTAGAGCTTATCGGTATTATTATAATTATAGTTGGCTCAGCCCGTGCCCTTGTATTGCTTTTTAAGCACATATTGGCAAAGGGTGATTTTAGTATTGCAAACGATCTTGGTCGTGCACTCTCTATGGCGTTAGAGTTTAAGATGGGCGCCGAGATTATCAAAACCGTTATAATACACAACCTTGAAGAGTTGGCAATACTTGGTAGCGTAATTATTATTCGCGCTTTGTTGGCATTTATAATCCATTTTGAAATTCACTCGGAAAAAGGTAAATTAAAAGTAAAAAGCAAAGAAAAAGAGAACTAATTTTAGTGTAAGAGGTGCTTTTATGGAAATTACGAAAATACATGATAATATCTATCGCACAACTACTCAGTATAAAGATATTTGGACAACGCTTTACGTTATAAAAACCGATAAAGGCGATATGCTTTTTGATGCGGCAAGCTTTGATAGTGATGCCGAAAAATACACCGTACCATTTTTGAATGAATGTGGCGTTACAAAAGAAAGCTTAAAATACATATTCATATCACACGACCATTCTGACCATGCAGGGGGTCTTAATGAGCTTTTGCCCTATTATCCAAATGCTGTAGTTCTTTCACGCTCTAGCGACCTTAAAGAACGTTTTGCAAACTACAATGTTATAGCACCTAACGAAACAGATACGTTTTTAGATGTTTTAGAAATAGTAACAATTGTAGGTCATACTAAAGACTGCGCCGCAATACTTGACAAACGTACAAAAACACTTATAACAGGAGATTGTTTGCAGGTTTGGGGTATTGTTGGCTCGCAAAATTGGGCGGCAAATATTCGTTTTCCCGTAGAGTATTTTGCAGATATCGAAAAGGTAAGCAAAATGGATATTAGTAAAATTTTAACCGCACATGATTATTATCCCTTGGGCTATAAAGCCGAAGGTAAGGCGGAAATTACCCGTTATCTTGACGGTTGCCGTGAACCACTTTTAAAGCTTAAAGAATTGATTATTGCAAATCCTGAAGAGGATGACCAAGGCATTTGCGATATTTATAACACATCAAAGGCTATTCCTACATTTCACAGCGGTGTTGTTAAGTGTATAAGAGAAGCTATGCAAAAAGGAAGATTTTAACATAAAAAACCGCAAGAGAACTTGCGGTTTTATGCTGTTTTTGGTACTAAATTGGGTGTTTTTAGTAAAAATGTGGTGTATTATTGCTCACACAGTAATAAAATGCTATAATACAAAGAGAAATTTAACAAGGGAGTTTTATTATGGTAAAACATATTATTCTTTGGAAATTGAAGGATGAATGCAACACAAAAGAAGTGAAGGACGGTATTAAAACCGCGCTTGAAGGTCTTTTGGGCGTAGTACCCGGTCTTTTGGAAATTAAGGTTCAAACTGAATCTTTGTCAAGTTCTAATGCCGATGTTATGCTCTATTCCGTGCTTGAAAGTGAAGAAGCGTTAAAGGGTTATGCTGTTCACCCTGCTCACGTTGCTGCGGCTGATAATTTTGTAAGACCTTATACTGCTGTTCGTTCTTGCATAGATTTTGAAGTTAAATAAAGGAGATATGAAAATGAAGGTTTTAATGATTGGTGCTCATCAGGATGATAATGAGTTTCGTTGCGGTGGGACCGCTTATAAATTAGTTCAAAAAGGGCACGAAGTAAGATTTTTAAGTATGACTAACGGTTGCGGCGGTCATCATATTTTGACCCCGGCCGAAACTACTGTAACACGCGCTAAAGAATCTGCCGCAGTTGCAAAGCTTTTGGGTGTTACATACGACGTTTGGCAGGATAGCAACGATTGTATGCTTGTAGCAGACCTTGAAACTCGTCGTCGCCTTATCCGTTATATAAGAGCTTTTTCGCCTGACGTTATTATAGCGCATAGAAATAATGATTATCATGCAGACCATCGTGCATCAGGTCAACTTGTAATGGATGCTTCGTATATGCTTATTGTTCCGCATGAATGTCCCGATGCTCCTGCAATGAGAAAAACCCCAATTATTATGTATAATGAAGACAACTTTAAAGATCCGGACTTCCATGGCGATTTAGTAGTTGATATAGATGATGCTATTGAAACCAAGCTTCATATGGCGCATCTAAACGTTTCACAAGTTTATGAATGGCTCCCTTATACAAACGGTCAAGAAAACGAAATACCGGAAGATGAGGAAGCTCGCTTTGAGTGGCTTTGTGGTATGGACCTTAAAAAATGGTATTCTGATGAAGAAGTTATGTCTATGCGTTTAAGCCGTGGTATTCGTTTTGCACGTCCTGCAGCACGCTTTAGAGATAAGCTTATTGAAGAATACGGTCAAGAACGAGGCAGTAAGGTGCGTTTTGCTGAAGCATTCCAAGTGTGTGAATATGGTAGTCCCTTAACAGAAGAAGTTAAAAAGGTATTCTTGTCTTTATAAATTAAAAAGAAGGTCTTATAATTGAAAAAAAGATTAGATTATAAGTGGGTAATCACGGGACTTTGTTTTATAATGGTTTTTACTTGCTTAGGTTTTTGCAGTTCAACAAGAAGTCTTTTTGTAAAGCCAATAACCGAAGCGCTTTCGATGGAACGAAGTGTTTATGCATTTACTGATAGTTTTCGTTTTATAGCGGTAGCAGTGGTTAATATGTTCTTTGGCGCACTTGTTTCAAAATTCGGTTTAAGGAAGCTCATTGCGGCAGGGTTTATATCGCTCACCGTTTCTATGGTCATATACGCTACTGCAAATGTTTTCTGGCAGTTTTACATAGCAGGCACTCTTTTGGGTATTGGCTTTTCTTGGACCACTACCACAATGGTAGGTTGCGTTGTAAACCGTTGGTGTAAAGAAAACAAGGGTACTATAATGGGTGCCATTTTGGCGGCAAACGGTCTTGGTGGTGCAGTTGCTACACTTATTGTGACAAAGATTATAAACGATCCGAGTAATGCCTTTGCATATCGCAAGGGGTATTGGGTGATAGCAACAGTTATCGCGTGTGTTGGTATAGTTGTAGTGCTTTTCTTTAGAGAAGCACCAAAAAGTATTTCGGGAACAAAACAAAATTCTGATGATGTACCCAAGAAAAAAAGAAGAGGTAACAGTTGGGTTGGTATAGAATACTCAAAAGCTATAAAAATGCCACATTTTTATATGGCGGCAATATGTATTATGCTTACAGGTGCAATTTTACAGGGTATAACAGGAGCCTCTGCGGCACATCTTGAAGACGTTGGTATTGACAAGGCATACGTTGGTCTTGTTATGAGTGTTCATTCGGTTTTTTTGGCAATTTTTAAGTTTTTAACAGGCATTATTTACGATAAATTTGGTCTAAAAACCACAGTTAATATTTGCTCAGTAACTGCTGTAGGTGTTATGCTTGTGCTGGCGTTTGTAACACCGACTCCAACAGGTAGAATTATGGCAATGGTATACGGTATTTTTGCTTCCTTAGCGCTTCCGCTTGAAACAATTATGCTTCCAATTTATGCGGGAGATTTATTTGGCGATAAATCTTTTGATAGGGTTTTGGGTGTTTTCGTATCGGTAAACTCGGTTGGTTATGCGCTTGGCTCTGTAATAATTAACGGCTGCTTTGATATTTTTGGTAGCTATAAGGGTGTATTTATAGCTGCAGCCTGTGTTATGATTGTTTTAACAGTTGTTTTACAATATGTAATGTTTGCGAGCAGACAAGTTAGAAAACAAGTAGAAGCTATATAAAAATATAAGTATATATTTAATTATCCCTACCAATTTTGGTAGGGATAATTTTTTTATTATTCAGTAACAGCGGTAAAAATTTCCGCTTTATTGTTTTTTACTTTTTCTATAAAATCTTGAACGCTATCAATAGGCTCTTGAAAACAAACGCCGGCTAATTTTGTTTGCTTACTGCCGCAGTGATTATCAGTTCCTGCAAACTTAAGAAGCCCATAATGCTTAGCGTATATTTCTGCCATTTGGTTTTCTTCTTCCGTTCGGCAAGCATTGATTATTTCAACACCGTGAACACATCTTGGAAAAAGTCGAATATGATTAATATATGAAGCTTCGCGGTAGGGGTGGGCTTGAATTATAAGTGCACCGCTTTGCATCATTAAGGCAAGTTCGTCACTCTTTTTCATTTCCATTATTTCGGGATGATTAAGGTACCATTCTTTATCTAAACCATATATCAAAAAATCGGTGCCTTTATAAGAAAGTTCTTGCGCATAAAAGACTTTAATACCAAGCTTTTCACCTATTTCTACAGCTTCTTCATAACCTGAAAAATAAAACTCTATTTTTTCGCGATATGTTTTTTCTCTTTCAATATTGATGTTTCCATCAAGAAAATGGTTAGTAATAAAAACTCCATCGTATCCCATTTTTTTATAAAATTCAAGATTATCTTTGACATCTGACACCGCACAGCGACTTACAGGCCAAGTGTGCAAATGAGTTTCATATTTATACATTATATCACCTATAAGTATTATATCACATAAATATTAAAACACAATAAAAATCGTTCTAAACTTCTTGAATGTATGAATTTATTATGAGATTACATTTTAATTGAAATTTGTAAAAAAATGCAATGGGTAATATACACAATTTGCGCAACGAGAACAA
>JBGVDY010000065.1:0-1581 GCA_045119585.1 Acutalibacteraceae bacterium
CAGCAGCTTTTGGCAATAGTCTACCGCACTAAGAATCGTTATAAAAACACCCGACTTCAAAACAAATACGTTCAAAAGGCACTTGATATTCTTGAAGTGGATTTCACCCACGATATAACCCTTTCGGCTTTGGCGGATAAGTTTTCTATTAGCACCGAGCATTTTTCCCGTATTTTCAAAAAGGAAACGGGGCTTGGCTTTAACGAATATTTGTCGCTTTTGCGCCTTAAAAAAGCCGAAAGCATTTTGAAGCAAAACACTAATGAAAGCATATCAGAGATTGCTTTTTCCTGCGGTTTTAACGACAGTAATTATTTTTGTGAAAAATTTAAAAAAATTTACGGTATGTCACCGCTTAAATACCGTAAAAGTATGAAGTACGCTTAAAACAAAAAAACGGCAGAAAACTGCCGTTTTTTCTTTCTTTTAATAATTTTCAGCGTGGATTTCGAAGTATGCTTTTGGGTGGTCGCAGGTGGGGCATATTTCGGGAGCGGATGTGCCAACAATAATATGACCACAGTTGCGGCATTCCCAAACCTTAACCTCACTTTTTTCGAATACTTCTTGCAACTCAACGTTCTTAAGAAGTGCACGATAGCGTTCTTCGTGATGTTTTTCGATAGCGGCTACTAAACGGAATTTTCTTGCAAGGTCTATAAAGCCTTCTTCTTCAGCGGTTTTAGCAAAACCATCATACATATCGGTCCATTCGTAGTTTTCGCCTTCGGCAGCGTCTAAAAGATTATCCTTAGTGTCGCCTACACCGTTATGTAATTCTTTAAACCACATTTTTGCGTGTTCTTTTTCGTTGTCTGCGGTTTTAAGGAATAAAGCGGCGATTTGCTCGAAACCTTGCTTTTTAGCCTTTGAAGCGTAGTAGGTATACTTGTTTCTTGCTTGAGATTCGCCTGCGAAAGCAGCTTCAAGATTTTTTTCGGTTTTAGTGCCTGCGTATTTGTTTGCCATAGTAATATCTCCTTTACATTGATTTTTTATTGTGCTATAATTATTATAGCAACATTTTTTGTTACTTGCAATAGTAATATTATAAATGGGAGTGGGCTTATGAAAATTACTGCAGTAAGTTTTAATATTCGTTGTTGTGATGATGCAAACGGGCACTCAATACCTGAGCGTGCACCCCGCCTTGATGCGTTGGTTACACCGCTTCAGCCGGATGTAATAGGTTTTCAGGAGTATACTGTGCCTTGGGAAAAGCAAATAGAAAAATACTTTGGCGAAAAATATGAAATATTTAATAAATATCGTGCCGAGAGCAACAAAGAATCTACCCCTATTCTATGGAAAAAGGATAAATTTCACTGTCTTAAAAAAGGCTATTTTTGGCTTTCGGATACACCTGAAGTTGCATCAAAAGGTTGGGATACATTAGGTTGCTGCAGAATCTGTATTTATGCTGTGCTTAAGGATAAATTAAGCGGTGAAATTTTCTGTTTTATGAATACTCACTTTGGATTTGGTGATGAATGTCAAGTAAACAGTGTAAAGCTTATATATGAATATTCAAAGAAAATATCAGAGTTTCCTACCTTTGTTACAGGTGACTTTAATATGACA
>JBGVDY010000066.1:0-2176 GCA_045119585.1 Acutalibacteraceae bacterium
GAAAGAGTTATGTCAGAAATTAAAACTGTCGCTACAAGAGCAGCTTACGGTGAAACACTTGTAGAATTAGGTAAAAAACGTGACGATTTTATCGTTTTAGATGCCGACCTTGCTGCCGCTACACAAACAGGTAAGTTTAAAAAGGAATTTCCTGAAAGATTTTATGACTGTGGTATTGCTGAACAAAATATGGTTAGTATTGCTGCAGGTATTGCTGCAACCGGGAAAAAAGTATTTTGCAGTACGTTTGCAATGTTTGCTGCAGGCCGTGCTTTTGAACAGGTTAGAAACTCAATAGGTTATCCACACTTAAATGTTATTATTGGCGCAACACACGCCGGTATTTCAGTAGGTGAAGACGGCGCTACTCACCAATGTAATGAAGATATTGCTTTAATGCGCACCATTCCAGGTATGACTATTATTAACCCTGCTGATGCGGTTGAAGCAAAATTAGCAATTGAAGCAGCATTAGAACATGACGGTCCTGTATATTTACGCTTTGGTCGACTTCCTGTACCGATTGTGTTTGATGAAAACTATAAATTTGAAATTGGTAAAGGCGTTCAACTTAAAGAAGGTAACGACGTGACAATTGTTGCTACGGGTCTTATGGTTGATGAAGCATTAAAAGCTTATGATTTATTAAAAGAAAAGGGAATTAGTGCAAGAGTTATAAATATAGCTACCATTAAACCTTTGGACGAAGAAATTATAATTAAAGCAGCTAAAGAAACAGGCGCTATTGTTACTGCTGAAGAACATACTGTAATAGGTGGACTTGGCGGTGCAGTTTCTGAATGTCTTTCAGAAACTTGCCCTGTACCGGTTGTAAAACTTGGTGTATATGACGTTTTTGGTCATTCGGGTCCTGCTGCAAAGCTTCTTGACCAATTTGGTTTACGTGCTGAAAATATTGCAGAAAAAGCTTTGAAAGCAATAGAAATGAAGTAATTATTTGCCGAGTGTTAATACACTCGGCTTTTTTTATATTGACAAATGAACAAATGTTCTGTATAATTATATTATGAATAAATCAATTAAGAAAGCCTGTTTCACGGGCTATAGACCACAAAAATTTCCGTTTAAATTAGAGAAGAATAATACGGAATATAACAATTTAATATCCTCATTAAAACAAGTTTTAATAAATTTAATTGAAAATGGCTGCACAGTTTTTTACTGCGGTATGGCAGAAGGTTTTGATATCATTTGTGCAGAAACTTTATTAAATATCAAGAAAAAATATAAGAATATAAGGCTTGTTTGTGTAATTCCGTTTTTCGAACATGATAAGTCGGTAAAATATTGTTGGAAAAAGCGATATGATAAAGTTGTATCTAATTGCGATGAGCTTGTATATTCTTCGGAAGAATACCAAATTTCTGCTTTTCAAATTAGAAATATTTATATGGTAGACCATAGCGATTTAATTATAACTTGGTATGACGGACAAAAGGGTGGAACGCGAAACACTCTTTCTTATGCCCAAAGAGAGGGTAAAAATATCATTAATTTGAACACCGAATATTCTGATGAGCTGCAAAATTTACAAAAAAAAATAAATTTTTCATAAAAACCTTTAAAACAGTGATGTTTTAAAGGTTTTTTACTTGACTTTTTAATAAATATTGGTATAATTGTATACATATATGCAGGAGGTACTTTTATGTTTGAATTATCTGATAAAACAAACTTGCTCGAACAAAGAGCGTATAAATATTCATTACAGGACATACCCGAAGCTAATTTACAGCGTGACCTTTATTCTTATGATGAAGTTCCGCGTATTGCTTTTAACCACCGCCGTGTACCTATTGGTATGCCTGAAGAAATTTGGATTACCGACACTTCACTTCGAGACGGTCAGCAATCGGTTGAACCATATTCGGTAAAACAAATTGTTGAAATTTACAAATTACTTTCGAAACTTGGCGGTCCTTATGGTCTTATAAGGCAAACGGAATTTTTTGTTTATAGCCAAAAGGATAGAAAGGCTATAGAAGAATGTCAGGCTTTAGGTTTAAAATTCCCTGAAATTACAACTTGGATAAGAGCAACCAAAGAAGATTTTAAGCTTGTAAAAGATTTAGGTATTCGCGAAACAGGTATTTTAGTTTCTTGCAGCGATTATCATATTTTTAATAAACTCAAAATGACTCGTAGGCAAGCAATG
>JBGVDY010000067.1:0-3285 GCA_045119585.1 Acutalibacteraceae bacterium
ACTACCGTTTCCGGTGGAGCATTAGCACCTGTTTTTATAGGCATGGGAGCAAGTATTCTTACAGGAGGTCTTATTGAAGGAGCCATTAGTGCACTTAATGGTGAAAGCTTTTGGGATGGTTTTAGTAACGGTGCCGCTAACGGAGCTATGTGGGGTGGAATTTTTGCCCTAATGAGTTCTACTATTAATTTAATTAAGTACTGGGATTTAATACATTCTCGAGGTGTAGTAATTGGAAAAGGAATGGGAAGAGTAGAATTTTTTGCAGATCAAGCTGCTTTATCAAAATACTCTCCTATGAAAGGATACAATTTTATCAAGGGAAGCGGGAATGTAAAGTGGAGAATGAAAATAGCCGACACATTAAGTATTGCTCATAATAAATCATGGATAAATAGAGTAATGAGATTGAATAAACCTATTTATGATATTGGATTGGGTGGTATTGTAGAAGCAGGTGCTTGGTATGGCATGGAACTAAAACAAGTAGCCAATTATGCTTTTCGTATTTTCTACTAAATAAAGGAGGTATTATGTTGTTTAAAAGAATGTCTGCTTTGCAAAAAGCCTTAAACCGCCATAACACTATATTTATCAATTGGGAACGTGATTATTATAAATCAGATTGCGTGGAAGAATATATCTATAAAAATTACGATATCACAATTATTTTTCAAGAGGATTTACGAGAGCATATTGTTAATTTGACTGTTACTCACACCCAAAAAAAGATAATTAAAGTTCATTATAGAAACGCTTCCTATGGTGATAATTTGATTGGTATAATGCAGTTAAATAAATTTTTGATAGATGTGAAAGACAAAAACAATATCGAAAATGATGAAGTAAATGCGTATATAGACTTTTTAAAAAGCAATTATATTCTTTAAAACCAAGATATACAGCCACTTTTTTGAAATATTATTAATATAGCTATATTAATATATATCAAGAGGCGCGGAGAAATCCGCGCCTCTTGCTGTTATTTAATAAGAGTAAACCTCGTTGCCCATGATGGATGCACCGCGTTCGCGCTGTGCTTTCGCAACAGAGGATGCGACCTCTTTGCCGTCAAGGTATGCCTTGATAACCTGAGAGCCACTTCCCTCACCGTTGTTTCGCATAGCTGTAATCATAGCGGCTAATACGCCTTAGTATACGGCATCCTGCATTTGCAGGTGGATTGGTTAGAGAATACTATAATTTAACCCCTGTAGAGCAATTTGCTCTACAGGGGGTCTCTCACATGTGGAACGTTTGATAAAGTTTGGCGCAATAGTAAGAGTACTAATACTAAATTACAAATTAAACAGGCAGCTAACCCTAATAGATTAACCGCCTGTTTTTTACAACAACAGTATGAAAAATATTACTGTTGTGGTTTGCTGTCGTTTTCATCAAGGATACCTGAAGAACCGATATTGCCATCTTGTTGCTGTGAATCATCATTGCCAGTCGTCCCCAAATTTACATTAATGTTAGAATCGGTGTTGCTTGATAATGAATCATTGGATGTTGGGTAACGCTGTTGACCTATTAATCCAACCACAATCAAAATGATAAGAATAATACTAATTAATATTGTATTTAAATTAGATATGGGTAACAATTCGCTTTTGCCGCCTATTTTGGCAATATATTTGAACATAGTAATTAACAAATGTAAGCAAACCAACCCTACAAGCGCAGCCATACAAAGGAGACGATAAAAGTTTGTTGCATTAATATTTTCAAGAACAGAAGACGAATAAACCAATCCAGCAACAACAGTTAGCACTATACCGGCAAAAATACCCAAAATAGTAACACTTGTTTCGGAAACTTTCTGGGGCAACTTATTTGCTTCGGCTTGCACGGTTTCCTTAATTAGTTGTTCCGTCATAGGCGTTACAAGAATTTTAACTTCATCTCGAGCTGCGTTTTCGGCTACTGTATGAGATTCTTTTATAATCTCATCCATAGTTAATTTTGCATTGTATTCATAAAAGTGTCCAAAAACACGATAATGGTCAATCATATCGTGAATATATTCGAGAGTAAGCGAAAGCACCTCAGGCAGAGGATTGTTTGAATATTTGTTTTCATAATAAGTGTGACAATGATTACAAAAAGAATCGTAGGATCCTGCACTATCAAATTCAAAAGGTTTTTTAAAATCTTCTTTCGTATACTTGTTTATATATTTTACAATCTCATCCAGAATAAAGCTTTTGATTATAGGGTCTTGTTTTGCATTTTTCACATTTAAAACTTTAATATCTTCCTTAGATAGCTCGTTAATAAAAATATCAACATGAATGTCTTCTAATCCATCTTCTTTTATTAATATAATTGCGCAAAAATCAGAAATTAAACTTTTAATCAGGGTGTATTGCTTGTCATCACAAAAAGTTGTCATAGTGTCCTCTGAAATTATTTGAACAAAAATTTAAGTACTGGATTCCCATTTTCTTCCGCATTAAAATCACTTAATTTTATTTTTCCGACCTTTGAAACGTTAATTCTACCATCATTATCGGCAATGCCTTCTAAATTAACTATAGGATTTAAACATTCGCCAAGCTTTTTCGGCGAGAATGCTGCAAAAGAGAGGAAAACAGACTCTATAGTTTTTTTAGTATCATCGGATAACTGATCGATTTCGGAAAAGCTTTGGGGAATTGGAGCTTTTTTGTTGAATTTAACGCGTACTTTTTTTTGATCATCTGCATTTAGATAGGTTGGATATATATCCGGGTCTTTAAAACGAAGCATCACATCTTTTATGGCCGTTCCACAACTATCATACTTATAAATGGTTTCGTTAAACGCTAATTTCTCTTCGCAAGCATACTTAAATGCAACGATTGACAGCATTTTGCCGATTTTGGTTCTTGTGCAAGAATATTTTACATTAGTTTGATAAAAAAGTTGAATCAAATAATTTGTTGCTTGTTCTAAATTAATGTTTAAATTTGTCATTCTTTTTTGTTTTTCACTACTAACTAATGATTGTTTGTAGTGTGGAGTATTGCCGTTATGAACAATATTCCCAATCTCCTTTGTTATTGTTATTCTTATTTTCCCTTGTGTTGATATTATAAATAGTTCATTTATTTTACCATAAAATTGTAAATTTGTCAACATTTTTCACTCCTTTTATACAAAAAATATCATACCATTATTTTCCAATTCACCTTATTATATCATAATAACCGAAAGAATTATGTAATAAAACAAATCCACCTGATTCATTGCTAAAGATTTATTCATATATTTCGCAATCAGATGGATTGTCAATTACAT